>CAIQQJ010000042.1 GCA_903873905.1 uncultured Flavobacteriales bacterium | reverse complement strand
TACCTACCTACTGACCGCCGACTACTTTTTCATCGGTAATTGGTAATCTGTAATCATTAGGCGTGTCCTTCGTTCCTCAGGTCGGGCTCCGCTTTTACTCCTCGCTGCGTGGACGTTCGTTCGAGCGAAGTCGAGAACCAACGCAGCTGTGGGGTACTCCCATAGGGATCACTATGTGGCGCTTCAATCCCTCACGCGAAATACAAATTCAGAAAATTCACTTTTTTTAACTGCCTCTTGCCGCTACTATCTAACCGCTATTTTTCACATGTCACTTGTCACTTGCCACTTGTCACGTATATTTGCGCATGATTCTACCCATCGTAGCCTATGGCGATCCGGTACTTAAGAAAATTGGTAAGGAAATCGATCAAGATTACCCTAAACTGGATGCGCTAATTGCTGATATGTTTCACACCATGTACAATGCGAAAGGCGTTGGACTGGCCGCTCCTCAAGTCGGAAAATCAATCCGCCTTTTTATAGTTGATGCTTCTCCATTTTCGGAAGATGCAGAAACAGAAGAAGAAGCGGCATTGGAAGGTTTCAAAAAAGTTTTCATCAACGCAACTATGATTTCTGAAGTTGGCGAGGAATGGAAATTCAATGAAGGTTGTTTGAGCATTCCGAAAATCCGTGAAGATATTTTGAGAAAGCCAAAAATCCAGATCAACTATCTTGATGAAAATTTTGAGGAGCAAGAACTCCATATAGATGGCATTGCTGCAAGAATCATTCAACACGAATATGATCACATCGAGGGGAAATTATTTACCGATCGCATCAATCCCATTCGCCGTCGCTTGTTACAGGGAAAACTGAAGGACATTACAAATGGCAATATCGATGTGGATTACAAAATGAGATTCCCGAAATAAGTTGGGAGTTTGGTGTGTTGAGTTCGGAGAAAATTAAAATACAAAATCTAAAATATAAGTCATGAAAAAATTAATTGGGTTGCTTTTTATCGGTGTCATTTCTTTTTCTTCTTGCCAAAGTCCAGAACAAAAAGCTGCGGAAAAATTGAAACAAGATAGCATCGCGAATGAAGCGACAAAAGGAACTTTTCTTGCTGCCATTACAGATGCGGAAAAAGTCATGCGTGCCAGTAAAACCTATGACCAGAAACTGGCTATGTCAACGCTAAAAGCATACAATGATTTCACTGTGAAATTTCCACATGATTCCATGGCTGCAGAATATCTTTTCCGCGCAGCCGATCTTGCACAAGGAGCAAAAAACTACGAGCAAGCTGCTGTTTATCTTGAAATGATTCTTGATCAGCACAAAGATTACAAGAAATATTCCGATGCTTGTTTCGTTGCCGCGTTTGTTTATGACACTTATCTAGAAGATGTGAATCACGGCGCTGATCGTGCAAAACAATTGTATCAATTCATCATCACCAATTATCCGAATACTTCTTACGCTGAACAATCAAAAGTCCTAATGAAATATATTGGCGTACCGGATAGTGTAATGATCAATGATATCATCAATAAGGGCGGAAAATAAGAGAATTTTGAATTCTAAATTTTGAGTTTTGAATTCTAAATTTAGAATTCAAAATTCAAAATCCTTTACCCTGCCAGATATTTCTCCAACAGTTCCTTCAACTTCTCTGGCGAAATATTATTTTCAATTGCTCCTTCTCTTGCAAAAGCAATTTCGCCTGTTTGTTCTGAAACAACAATTGCCAATGAATCCGTATTTTCTGTAATACCAACAGCTGCTCGATGACGCATTCCCAAATGCGCAGGAAAATCGTTATTCTCAGTAACAGGAAGAACACAACGCGCGGCACGAATTGTATTATTGGAAATGATCACTGCACCATCATGTAGCGGACTGTTCTTAAAAAAAATACTCTCGATCATTCGAACAGAAACTCTTGCTTCTAAAGGATCACCCGTGTTGGTGTAAAATTTCAAATCATTTCCACGCGTAATGACAATGAGCGCGCCTGTTTTAGCATCCGACATATTGCGGCAGGATTTTACCACCGCATTAATATCCAAAGCTGTTTCTTTTCCATCTTCTCCCCAAGAGAAAATAGCTTTACGAATTCGCTGATTGCCCATTACATTATAGGTTCCGATGAACAGGAAAAAACGGCGTAGCTCTTGCTGAAACACAATCAATAATGCAATAACTCCAACATCAATAAATTTCCCAAGAATGCTGGAAAACAATTCCATGTGAAATGCGAGAACGATGCGATAAAAAGTATAAAAAATCGCAACCCCAATAAAAATGTTCATCGCTGCAGTTCCACGAACCAGTCGATATAACTGGTAAAGCAAAATCGATACGAGAAGTATGTCGACAAGATCTTCCCAGCGAAAAGTGAGAAAGAAAAAGTATAGTGGATGAATCATTCTTTACAAAGGTAAGCAATCAAAAATTGCAAATTAATTGTCAAATTACCCATTATTGATTAGTTCTACCGTTTCCTTCACATCATGAACTCTCAAAATTTTCGCGCCTTTTTGAATGGCAATTTTATTTACGGCCAATGT
>CAIQQJ010000041.1 GCA_903873905.1 uncultured Flavobacteriales bacterium | reverse complement strand
TGGGAATTGAAGAGGCCTTGGTACAATTTCATGCGGTTGCAGGACAGGATTTGTTGAACTACCCTATCAAACTGAATAATAAATTGGCGAGTATTGGAAGTGCTGTTTCATCAATTGATTCCGCTCCAACAAAACAATCGTTTGTGGCCTTCGCAGATATTTCAACACAAATTGATATTCAACTGAACAAATTGAAAAAAATAAAAACAGATCAGATTCCTGCGTTCAATGAAAAAGCAAAACAGAAAATTGTTGATCCGGTAAAAATAAAATAAGCTGCAGATTTCACAGATTTTCGCAGGTTAAAATTGAAAAATAAAACAAGCCGCACATTACGCTGATTTACATGGATTAAAATTCAAACTCATCTTATGAAAAAGTTTATTGTTATTTTCTGTCTCTTGCCCATTCTTTCTTCAGCGCAACAACCTTCCTTCATTGCAGATTCCCTCAACAAATATATTCTCCGTGAAATGGCTGCGCAAAATCTTCCTGGTCTTGCCATTGCAATTGTGAAAGATGGAAAAATAATTGTGTCTAAAGGTTATGGTGTTGTAGAAACAGGAAAAAACCAAACTGTAAATGACTCCACTTTATTTCAAATTGCATCTTGTAGCAAAGCGTTTACCGCCACATCACTTTGTCTTTTAGCACAACAGAAAAAACTTTCACTTGACGATACGGTTCGTAAATACATGCCCGGATTTGGTTTGTACAATCCGCTTGCCACAAGTCAAGTTACGATTCGCGATCTGCTTTGTCATCGCATAGGATTGCAAACTTTCCAAGGTGATTTTCTGAATTGGAATTCCAATATCACTCGTAAAGAAGTTATTTCCGCAATGGCAAAAGAGAAACCCGTTTATGGATTTCGTGCACATTTCGGTTATTGCAATGCGGCATTTTTAACTGCGGGAGAAATTATTCCAATTGTCACCAATCAATCTTGGGACGCTTTTGTAAAGGCAACTTTTTTCGATCCCCTGAACATGACAAGAACCTCAACAACAAGTTCCATTATTTCCGCTGACAAAAACGCTTGCAAACCACACACCATTGAAAATGGAAAAGCAATTGTTCTTCCTTATGACAATATTGATAATCTTGGACCTGCCGGTTCAATAAATTCCTGCGTGAAGGATTTGTCGCATTGGTTAATCATGCAACTTGATAGTGGAAGATTTTCGGGAAAACAAATTGTGCCTTTTTCTGTATTGAAGGAAACACGAAAGCCACAAACCATAATTGAAAATCGCCCTAATGCTGCTTCGCATTTTTCAACATATTGTCTCGGTTGGTTTTCTTCCGATTATTATGGCAAACAACTTTTTTACCACGACGGCGGCGCTGATGGCTTTCTTTCCACCGTTTGTTTTGTTCCCGAATTGAATCTTGGAATAACTGTTTTGGTCAACAGCGACCGAAGCAGTTTGATGGACGATTTGCGCAAACAAATTATTGATGCATACATGAACTTGTCCTACAAAAATTATTCTGCTATTTCAGTTTCACAATCAAAAAGGGGAAATCTGGAAGATGAAAAACAAATGAAAATTTGGAAAGACAGCGTTGCCTTGAAAATTCAATTGCCAATTCCCGCTGCAAATTTTGTTGGAACATATTCCAATTCCGTTTATGGCAAAATGACAATAACAAATGTGGCTGGAAAATTAACTGCAACATTTGAGCACCATCCAGGTGATGTTGGAAAATTTGAATACATGGGCAACAATAAATTCCTGTGCACCTATTCCAACATGTGGGGAATAAACATCGCGCCCTTTTTAATTGTTGATGGAAAATTGGAATCGATTACCATCAATGTAAATCCGGAAGTGGATTTTATGCCGTATGTTTTCGTGAAGGAGAAATGATGTGCTGGTTGATTTGATAATTTATTAATTTCCAATTAGGTTATTCTTTTTTCGCGTGAGGGATTGAAGCAATCCCCCCAACAGAATTGTTGGGGTTGGGAGCGAGCCCGACCCCCAACAGTACTGTTGGGGGACACGCCCAACAACATCTGCGAAATCATTTGAATCTGCGAGCCACATTTGGAAACAAGTGGTAGTGTTTAGCGGTAGCGGTAGTCAGATATTGAAAATGGTGGTTTTAATTAAATTTGCTTCTACACTTCATCATGTTCTTCTGTCACCAAATTGACTATTATTGCTTACTAAAACAAAAACCCTTCACATGAAAAAAAATTTACTCACTTCACTCCTTCTGATTTTCTGCTCTTTTGCAACAAACGCACAAATCACTTCTGTTGCCAATGGAAATTGGACAAGTCCTGCAACTTGGGGTGGCATTCCTCCAACACCTGGCGCAACCGTAATCATCAATCACGCTGTTACGCTTGATATGGACTGGGGCTATACAAGTGGCTCCATAACCATTAACGCAGCGGGTTCTTTGACAGGAAATTCACCAGCGAGGGGAATGGCTATTTCAGGTGGCTCTATTACGGTCAATGGCTATTTTGATGTGTCAAGAGTCGCGCTCTATGCAGGCACTGCTACTAACAGCGGCACATTTGTCGCTGACAGTTTATACAACGCCACAACGCTAACAAACAATGTTAGCGGAACTATTGTCGCAAATCAATTTCTCATTTTTACAGGAGGAAATTTTACCAATAACGGAAATGTTGTTTCAGTAAATTTCCTCAACATGGCTGCTGTTTCGAATTTTGGAACAATACACGCCAATGATTTCATGAATTCAAAAAGTTTTACAAATGCGAATGCCGCTGGGGTGACCGCAAACCATAATTTCCTCAATTCCGATTCGCTTGCAACACCGGCTATTTTTACAAATAACGGACATGTTGCAGTTTACAATGATTGGGCAAACAATGTAATTGTTTCATCAACTGTAAATGGCACAGGCACTTTCTGCGTCGTGAACAACACTTATAATTCCGGACTTATGACAGGCAATTTTGATTTTTGTGATCAGTCGGGCGGCAACATTGATTTGAACACAGGAACGATTGCGGGAACAATTACACATTGTCTTTTTTCATGTGCATCTGGAACAATGGAATATGCAAAAGGATTATCGGTTGACATTTTCCCAAATCCAAACAATGGAATTTTCTCCATCACCATTAAAAACGCTTCTTCAAAATTGTTTGTGGACTTGTATTCCGTTCTGGGAGAAAAGGTTTTTTCCACACAAATTACCAATGAAAAAACAAATCTTGACATGGGCCAACAAGCAAAGGGAATTTATTTCTACCAAATCAAAAATGAAAATGAGGTTTTAAAATCGGGAAAAATCATTGTACAATAATTGCATTAAATTTTATAAAAATGGCTTTGGGGAAAATTCTTCAAGGCCATTTTTCATTTACGTCAAATTCCGATTTAGTATCTTGTGCACCTAAACCTCAAATGGAAATTTGTCGCTAATTCGCGTATGAAAAAATTCAATCTCTTACAAAACCCATTTTTCATTGCAGGAATATTGCTGATTTTCATTGTCATCGTTACCGCACAAAGCATCAACTTGCCGCCAAGAATTTCTGAAACAGGATTGAAATTTACGCACTACAATAATTACCTCATCTTCAAACAGTCCTATTTCCACTTAATTCAGAATAAGGATTTGTACCAATTGTATCCTGTTGAACATTGGGATTATTACAAATACAGTCCCACGTTTTCATTGCTAATGGCACCCTTCGTTTACCTGCCCGATGCCGCAGGACTTTTTCTTTGGAACACACTCAATGTGCTGGTTTTGTTTTTTGCACTCTGGAAACTTCCATCACTCACCGACAAAAACCGTTTGTTGTTGCTTGGATTTATTCTCATCGAATTAATCACGTCCATTCAAAATTCCCAAAGCAACGCGCTCATTGCCGGACTTATCATTTTCGCCTTTCTTTCCTTGGAGAAAAAACAAGTTGCGCTTGCGGCGTTGTTTATTGTCCTCACGGTTTTCATCAAGCTTTTTGGTTTGGTAGCGTTTGCGCTTTTTATGTTTTATCCCAATAAACCAAAAGCTATTTTATATACAATTGCTTGGACTTTGTTGTTGGCAATTCTTCCGCTCTGTGTTGTTCCGTTTTCGCAATTGCAATTTCTTTATCAAAGCTGGCTTCATCTTCTTCAAAATGATCATAGCGCGTCAATTGGTTTTTCTGTCGCAGGTTGGCTGCAAACGTGGTTTGGTGTTGAATCAAAAAATGGTGTGGTTTTCGTTGGCGCAATAATTTTCTGTTTGCCATTCTTAAAATACAAATTTTTCAAGGAATTGAAATTCAAATTGTTTTTCCTTGCCTCCGTTTTGTTGTGGATCGTCATCTTCAATCATAAGGCGGAGTCACCAACTTTTGTCATTGCTGTTTCCGGAATTGCTATTTGGTTCTTCGCACAGAAAATGAAAATTGAAAACCTCATTCTACTTTCGCTCGCATTCCTCTTCACCGTTTTATCGCCCACCGATATCTTTCCAAAATTCCTCCGCGACAATTACGTAACGCCTTATGTTCTCAAAGCTGTTCCTTGCATCATCATTTGGTGCAAAATAATTTTCGATCTCCTCTTCTACAAATCCGAAAGTAATTTAAATGAAAACGTTTCGCAGGAAAGTGTTGCTGTTGTAAAATAAAAATCTGATTTTTGATTTTCTCCTGTCTAACACCTTTTGTTTTTCGACTGCCTCCCGCCTCCTTTTTTGACTGCCTCCTTCATTTATTTGTGCCTCGCAGATTCAAATGATTTCGCAGATAATTTTCGACTGCTGACCGCCGACCGTTACCTTTTTTTTGGGCGTGCCCTTCGTGCCTCAGGTCGGGCTTTACGCGCTACACGGTAGCTTGCTTCAATCCCTCACGCGGAATAAAAATAACCTAATTGGAAATTGGAAATTAACAAATTGGAAATTTTTGCTACCCCAACACCACTTCCAACACATGATGCGATTTCACTTCGTGCATGCTGTTCAAATG
>CAIQQJ010000040.1 GCA_903873905.1 uncultured Flavobacteriales bacterium | reverse complement strand
CACATGGACTGCTATCACTACTGGTTTGACGGGAACAGCGCCTTGGGTTACCTCGTGGTATCAAGATCCAACAACTGCAAATACAATTTATTGCGGTCGCACTTTGTTGTTCAAATCAACAAATCAGGGAACTAGTTGGACCGCCACTACAGGAGCGGTTCCTGGAACAGGAACAATTGTTGATTTCAAAATTGCCCCATCAAACAACCAAGTAATTTATGTTGTAAAGTCAAATGCGGTTTATAAAACTGTAAATGGAGGAGGAGCGTGGACAACAGTTACAGGAACGCTTCCTGTTGCAAGCGCATCCATTACGCGTGTTGATGTAAAACCTACTGACCCACTTGTTGCAATCGTAACTTTCTCTGGATATTCTTCTGGAAATAAAGTTTTCAAAACAATCAACGGAGGAACATCATGGACAAACATTTCTACAGGACTTCCAAATCTTCCAGTCAACTGTGTTCGATTTGACGCGAGTTCAGCAATAGAAGGAGTTTATGTAGGATGTGATGTTGGGGTATATTATACCGACAATACTTTTGCAGGAGCTTGGCAACCTTATTTTACAAGTTTGCCAAATGTCCCTGTTTACGATTTGGAAGTTTATACACCAACAGGAAAACTTCGTGCATCATCATATGGTCGTGGAGTTTGGGAAGTTGATATTTATAATCCAGGAACATTGCCTCCTGTTGCACAATTCACAGCAAGTACCTTCATCACTTGCGTTGGTTCTCCAGTGAATTTTATAGATCAATCTTCATTCACACCAACCGCTTGGAGCTGGACTTTCCCTGGAGGAACACCAGCGACATCAACAGCACAAAACCCAACTGGCGTGACATGGGCCACCGCAGGAACATATACAGTTTCACTTACTGTTTCCAATGCAAATGGAACAAGCTCTCCCGCAACAGCAGTTGTTACAGTTTTGGGCGCCGTTTCACCTCCTCTTGTTGAGGGATTCCAAACGGCAACTTTTGTACCGACAGGATGGACAGCAAATAATATTAATAATGACGCGATATACTGGACTCTTGCAACAACGGGTTCTGCTAGTACACAAAGTGCGGAATTTGATAATTATAACAACGATGCAGCGGGAGCACACGATGAAATGTGGGCACCTAGAATGAATTGTAGTGCCTATTCAACTTTGACAATGACATTTGATGTTGCTTATGCACCTTATGATTTGGTTACCTATTGTGACACTTTACAAGCGCTCGTTTCAACTGATTGCGGTGCAACTTGGAACTCAGTTTATTTAAAAGGAGGAGCAACACTTGGAACTTCTGGTGTACAAACAACAGTATTTATTCCTTCTGCTGTGCAATGGAGAAATGAATCTGTTTCACTTAACGCATATGCAGGACAAAGTAGTGTGCTTGTTGTTTTCAGAAATCGTGGGCATTATGGAAATATCATTTACGTTGATAATATTAACATTACAGGAACAGCCTCAGCCAATCCGAATGCCACATTTACAGCAAGCGCCACAACGGTATGTGCAGGAACGCCAGTGAATTTCACTGACGCGTCTTCAGGTGCACCAACAAGTTGGACATGGACATTTCCTAGTGGTGCGCCAGCTTCTGCAACAACACAAAACGTAACAGGGGTTGTTTGGAATACAGCGGGAACTTATACAGTGACACACACAGCAACCAACCTTTCCGGTACAGGAACAACAACACAAGTGATTACAGTAAACGCTTTACCAGTTGTAACAACCACAACAACTGCTGCAACAATTTGTTCTGGAAGCAGCACAACTATTACTGGAGCAGGAGCGGTTACATATTCATGGATGCCAGGAAGTTTATCGGGAACAACCATTACCGTTACTCCTGCCACTACAACCACATACACTGTGACGGGAACAAACGCTGCAGGATGTACAAACACAGCAACAAGAACAATTACTGTCAATCCAACACCAACAGTTACAGTTAGCGCCACCGCAACAACTATTTGTGCCGGAGGAAGCACAACACTGACAGCAAGTGGTGCAACTACTTATGCGTGGATGCCAGGAAGTTTGACAGGAACGTCAGTAACTGTAACTCCTGCGACCACCACCACATACACTGTAACAGGAACAACAGCAGGATGTACAGGAACAGCAACGCGATTAATTACAGTTACGCCAACTCCTACAGTAACCGTCAGTGCAACTGCAACAACAATTTGTGTTGGAGGAAGTACAACACTGACAGCAAGTGGTGCAACTACTTACGCATGGATGCCTGGAAGTTTGACAGGAACATCAGTAACAGTAACACCTGCGACCACCACCACATACACTGTAACAGGAACAACAGCAGGATGTACAGGAACAGCAACGCGATTAATTACAGTTACGCCAACTCCTACAGTAACAATCAGTGCGACCGCAGCAACAATTTGTGTTGGAGGAAGTACAACACTGACAGCAAGTGGTGCAACTACTTATGCGTGGATGCCAGGAAGTTTAACAGGAACATCAGTAACAGTAACACCTGCGACTACCACAACATACACTGTTACAGGAACAACAGCAGGATGTACAGGAACAGCTACACAATTAATTACAGTTACGCCAACACCTACAGTTACCGTTAGTGCAACAGCAACGACAATTTGTTCAGGAAGCAGCACAACATTAACAGCAAGTGGTGCAACAACCTACACCTGGATGCCGGGAAGCTTAACAGGAACTTCTGTTACCGTAACGCCAGCCACCACAACAACCTATACAGTTACAGGCACAACAGGTACTTGCAATGCAACCGCAACAAGACTAATCACGGTTAATCCATCACCAACCGTTACAGTTGCAGCAACCGCAACAACTATTTGTGCAGGAGGTAGCACAACATTAACAGCAAGCGGCGCGACAACTTATGCATGGATGCCAGGAAGTTTAACAGGTACATCAGTAACAGTGACACCTGCGACAACCACAACCTACACCTTAACAGGAACAGCAGCGAACGGTTGCACTGCAACAGCAACAAGATTGATTACAGTAACACCAACACCAACCGTTACAGCATCTGCATCAAGCAGCAGTATTTGCACTGGTAATTCTGTGACATTGACAGGGGCAGGTGCAACAACCTACCTCTGGATGCCAGGAAGTTTAGTTGGCGCTGTTGTTACATTAACGCCCGCATCAACAACGACTTTCACAGTCACAGGAACAACAGGAGGCTGTAGCAGTACCGCAACAGTTACTGTTATCGTTGGAGCTCCCCCTACCGTTACAGCTACTGCAGCGAGTCCTTCCATATGTATTGGAAGTAATACAACGTTGACGGGTATTGGAGCAGCCACTTATACTTGGATGCCGGGTAGTTTGTCTGGAACAACAGTAACCGTAACACCAGCAGTAACCACTACCTATACAGTAACAGGTTCAACTGGACCTGGATGCACAAATACAGGAACAGTTACAGTTACAGTAAACGCGTTGCCTTCTATTACAACTTCAACAACGGGCGCTACAATCTGTAACGGCGGCAGTACAACAATCACAGCAGCTGGTGGTGTAACTTATACGTGGATGCCTGGAAGTTTGTCAGGAACAACAGTAACTGTTTCTCCAATAGCAACCACCACTTATACAGTGACAGGTACAAATGCTGCAGGATGTACGAATACAGCAACAAGAACAATTACGGTTAACCCTTCACCAACTGTTACAACAACAACGACAGCCGCAACTATTTGCGCAGGAAGCAGCACCACAATTACCGGCGCAGGAGCTTCTACCTATGCGTGGATGCCTGGAAGTTTAACAGGAACAACCATTACTGTTACACCAGCCACCACCACAACATATACCGTTACAGGAACAGCAGTTAATGGATGTACCGCAACCGCAACACGATTAATTACAGTTACACCTACCCCAACGGTAACTGTTAGTGCAACAAGCACATCAGTTTGTTCTGCAACAAGCACAACACTTACTGCGAGCGGCGCCACAACCTACACGTGGATGCCAGGAAGCTTGACAGGAACATCAGTAACTGTTACACCTGCCGCAACAACTACTTACACTGTTACTGGAACCACAGTAGGTTGCACTTCAACTGCAACTCAATTAATCACTGTAAACCCTACGCCAACGGTTACCGCTACAACTTCAAACGCAAATGTTTGTTCGGCGGCCACTGTTACATTGACAGCAATTGGTGCAACAACTTACAACTGGATGCCGGGAAATATCAGTGGTTCGCCTATTACGGATACTCCAATAGCAACTACGACTTACACTGTTACCGGAACTGATGCGTTGGGATGTACCAGCACATCTCAAGTAACTGTTACTGTAAACCCGAGTCCAACTGTAACTGCTACAATTTCATCTGCATCGGTTTGCTCCGGAAATTCAGTAACACTTACAGCAAGTGGTGCGTCAACCTACAACTGGATGCCGGGTAACATTAACGGTTCTCCAGTAACTGATACACCAATTGGAAATACAACTTACACAGTTACCGGAACAGATCCATCGGGATGCACAAGCACTGCAATGGTAACCGTTACAATTGCGCCATCACCTACAATAATTGCAACAGCTTCTCCTGCTTCGGTTTGTCAGGGAGCTTCTGTTGTTCTTTCTGCAAGTGGAGCAGCTACTTATTTATGGCAGCCAATCAACCTTACTGGTTCAAGTGTTAATGATATTCCAGCTGCTACAGTAACATATACCGTTACAGGTACAGATGTTTCAGGATGTGCAGGTACAGGCACAATTACTGTTACTGTAAATACTCCTCCGGTTGTTACAGCAACTGCATCAAGTAACGCGGTTTGTTTCGGAACAGGAGTTACACTAACTGGAACAGGAGCATCAACCTATGTTTGGCAGCCAATCAATATGACTGGTTTTACAATCAATGATACTCCTACAGGAACAACTACTTACACATTGACTGGTACTGATGCAAATGGATGTATTGGAACTGATACTGCATACGTTTCGGTTTACTCCCAACCAACAATCAGTATCACAGGCGTAACACTAATTTGCCCTGGCAATACTGTTACATTAGTTGCAAGTGGTGGAGCAACCTATTCTTGGCAGCCGGGTGGTCAAACAACACCGAGTATCACTGACACTCCTGTTATTGTAACAACCTACACAGTAACAGGTACAGATGTTTCCGGATGTTATAATACAGCAACACATACCGTATCTATTGACATTCCTCCAACAACACCTAACATTTCTGTTAATGGTTCTGTTCTTACTTCTACAGTTACAGGAAACACCTATCAGTGGTTCTTGAATGGTACTCCGATTCCAGGGGCAACTAGCCAATCTTACACTGCAACCGGACTTGGTTCATACACAGTTGAAGTTTATGATATTGCAGGATGTGGTTCTGGTCAGTCAACACCGGTTCTTGATCCAACAGGAATTGCAACTGTGACAGATGCTGATGCATTCAGTGTAATGCCAAATCCAAATGATGGGCACTTCCAATTGAATTTCCATGTAAACAAATCAGATAATTACGTTCTTGAAATTCGTGATGTGCTTGGGCAAATTGTTTACAGCGAATCGCTCAATAATTTCAAAGGAACCTATAACAAGGAAATCGATCTCAGTATTTACAGCAGAGGTTTGTACACAATTCGTTTGATTAACTCAACAAGCGAAACAGTAATAAAAGCGCTGACGTATTAACACATCATCCTGATAACAATCGGGAATAATTTAGAAAAGGCTTCCATTTTTGTGGAAGCCTTTTCTATTGACAAAAGATTAATGAGTGTTTTGAAATAGCAATTGCAAATCAACTTTTTTCTTTATTCCACTTTTCGTTTCCCTACCAATTGTAAAAACGAAAAATCTTAAAAAAAACGTCACACCTTTCGATAAGAAAGCTGTCAAGTTTTTAATATTAGAAAGAAAGTAGGTTAATTAGATTTTGACATCACCCAAGAATTTGCAAGTAATTTGCAGGTGAACATGCAAATTTTGCCCATTTCAACTCAAAAAGAGTGATTACACAAAAACAAAAAATCCCACCAACACACAGTGTTAGCAGGATTCTTGTTGCTCCCTCTCCTGGACTCGAACCAGGGACCCCATGATTAACAGTCATGTGCTCTAACCAGCTGAGCTAAGAAGGATAATATCTGGTTATTCGTATTTAGGAGGTGTTGACCTAAAACGGGTTGCAATATTACTACCTATATCGGGAATATCCAACTAAGGAGGAGAAAAATGTATTTTTAAGTGCAGTCTTTTCCTCAAAATTTTCAAAAAAGACGTCTTCCTTCCGATTAATATCCAAACCAATCAAATGTGTTGGTGAAAAATTTTATTTCGAAATAATAATTCGCGTATTGCCAAGAATCTTTCCTTGTTCATTTGAGAGTACTATGAAATACATTCCTGAAGCCTTTGGATTTAATTCAATGAAATTAGTTTGAAAATCTTTCTTTGTTTCAACGCATTTTCCCGTTACATCATAGAGTTGAATTTGCAAACCATTCAATTTCAAATTATCGGAAAGCTGAACGTAAACTGTTCCTTGTCCTGGATTTGGATATGCGATGAAATTATTTTCTGATGAGTGAATAATTCCCGTTGTAATTGAACAAGAATCGGGAACAGGTTGATACCTCCAAAGTGTGTTGATCCCACCCGATGTTGTGTTGAGTATCCATCCACCAAACATCCAAACAAAACCAGAGTCGTCCATAAAGGTTGAAGCCCCACCAGTTCCTGCTGGATAATTTGTTGCGGCTGGCACTTGAGATGTTCCGAAACTTCCACTTCCACCCCAATGGTTTAGTCCGTCGACCCAAGTAAATAAATTAGTTGAAGGATCAAACATCCACAATTCATCCCATGGGAAAACTTGTGATGAAGGATCGGTGAATCCTCCAAAAGCCCACAAATGATCGCAAGCATCCTTCCAAGTAGACTTTACTTCAAAGCGAGATCCGGGTACTCCATTTCCTGCAACATTCGGTGTTGTAAAAGTGCAATTAGGATTAAAGCCTGAACTTCCGGCCATCCATGTCCAAATGTTAGTGACAGGATCGTATCTCCACATATCACCAAATTCAATATTATTACCAAACATCGTTCCTCCGTAAAGCCAAAATTTTCCTTGTGAATCTGTCCAAGAAGAAGCTGATCCTCGAGAGCCGGGAGAATTTGATGGTGAAGGTACTTGCATCACTCCCCAGACAGGACCAGATGAATAATTTCCATTCATCCAAGTCCAAGTGTTTGACGCAATATTATATCGCCACATATCACCATAATTAGTAGTTGATTGAAGGTTGCCTCCATATAGCCACAGATCGCCATTATTGTCCACCCAATTTGCAATGCACTCTTGCCTTGAAGGTGGTGCATTGCTAACATTTGGAACTTGAATCGTTCCATATGATCCATTATAATAAGCATTTGGACTGCCACTCATCCAGGTCCATTCATTTGTGGCAATATGATATCGCCACAAATCTCCTAAGGGGCCAATTTGTCCAGAAGCATCCATTCCCCACCCTCCAAATAACCAAAGGTCACCACTGTTATCTGTCCACGATGCAGCGCCCCACCCTCGTGAACCCGGATGATTGCTAGGCGATGCGACTCCTTGAGTACCGTAAGATCCCATAATATTAAAAGAGGGAACTCCATTCATGTATGCCCACATGTTTGTGATCGGATCAAACTTCCACAATGCACCATATTCATATCCACCAAGCACTCCTCCGAAAATCCAAAGGTTGCCGTTTGCGTCTTTCCATCTGGCAGATTCGTAAAGTGAATTTGGTGTATTAGCAGGTGCTGCAACTCCCATTGTTCCTGTTACTTCTGGACCGTAGCCTGTAGTGTCTCCGTGCATCCAGGTCCAGTTACTGGTTTGTGCAAAAGAAAAAATTCCGAAAAATAAAAAAACGAAAAACAAAAAAACGTGTTTGCTTCGATTTGTTATGAAAGTATCTTGAGTATTCATGCTATAAGTTTTTTGGTAAGAAATTCCGTTGGGCGAATTATAATTTATCTCTGTTCAAGATTTTCCCTTTTTATTTCCTGTCGTAAAATTTGATTTTGGGTGTTAATGAAAAATGAGTCGCCTCCTTTGGTCACCTTACATTCGCCTTTGTTAAAAAAATACGCTTGATCATATTGAAAAGGAATTACTATTTCACCAGTTGGGTTTATAAATCCCCATTTACCATTCATGCAAACTGAAGCAAAACCTTCCGAGAAATTATTTGCATTTTCATATTTGCATGGAACAACTGTTTTGTTGTTTACATCAATAAATCCCCAAAGGCCATTTTGTTTTACACGAGCAAGTCCACCAACAAAATCATCCGCCTTTTCATAAGCGAAATCTACTACCACTTTGTTTTTTGTATTGATGAATCCGTATTTCCCATTCTTCATCACTTTTGCAAGTCCTTCGTGAAACAACGAAGCGTCCTCGTATTCAAACGCAATAGCTACTTCCCCCTTTTCATTTAAGAATCCTCTCTTGCCCGCTTTTACAACAAGAGCAAAACCTTCTGCAAATTCACTCCCTCCATCGTAAACGGGTTTCACAATTACTTTTCCAAATAGTGAATATCCAACTTTACCGTTTTCATAAAAACGAATTGGTGATTGGGCCAATACATTAGAGCAAATAAATGCAAGGACCAAAAATAGAATAGGCTTTTTCATAGGGTTATTTTTTGATTAAATAAAGGGGAGCATGTGTTTGCCGCACAGCCCTTAGCAATATTACAAAAAACAAGGGAATTTTTCTGCTATTAACCTTCCCACTTTTGCTTCAATAGGTATTAATAAGCGTCACCGTTCTTCAGTTAAATTGACTTGTTGATTAAATAGCATTTTTTCATTTAAAATAGGAGCTAAATTTCAATAACCCAATAGGCACGTAAGTGCTCCAACAAACCAAATTAACCAATACATTTGCACAAAATATTAAACTTACATATGAGCCTTTTAGTAGTTGGAACGGTTGCGTTCGATGCAATTGAGACCCCATTTGGGAAAACTGACAAGATTATTGGTGGTGCTGCTACCTATATTTCGCTTGCAGCATCCTATTTTTCAAAAGACATTCACCTTGTTTCTGTGGTTGGAAGCGACTTTCCAAAGGAGTCTCTGGAAATGTTGAAGAACCATGGCGTTAGTCTTGATGGACTGCAAATCAAAGAGGGTGAAAAATCCTTTTTCTGGTCAGGTCGTTATCATAATGACATGAATTCGAGAGATACGCTCATTACGGAATTAAATGTTTTAGCTGATTTCGATCCAATTGTTCCTGAAAGTGCAAAAGATTGTGATTTTCTGATGTTGGGAAATCTCATGCCTGTTGTGCAACAAAAAGTAATTGCGCAATTAAAAAAACGTCCGAAATTAATTGTACTTGACACAATGAATTTCTGGATGGACATCGCAATGGATGAGTTGATGAAAACAATTGCTATTGTTGATGTGCTTACGGTGAATGACGCAGAAGCACGACAACTTTCCGGTGAATATTCATTGGTAAAAGCAGCACAGAAAATTCTTTTGATGGGACCGAAAGTTCTCATCATAAAAAAAGGAGAGCATGGAGCATTGTTGTTTAACAAAGAGCAAGTCTTCTTCGCACCAGCACTTCCACTTGAAGATGTTTTCGATCCAACAGGAGCTGGAGATAGTTTTGCAGGTGGCTTCATTGGCTATCTCGCAGAAACAAAAGATATTTCTTTCGATAATATGAAACGTGCAATTATTTTTGGCTCAGCGATGGCGTCTTTCACGGTTGAAAAATTTGGAGTGGAAAGATTGGTCGGTTTGACGCAAGCTCAGGTTGACGCACGTGTTCAGGAATTTATCGATCTCGTACAGTTTGATATTTCGTTGGTGTAAATAAATTATTTTCTAATAAGAGAAGGTCGTTACAAAAAGTAGCGGCCTTTTTTTATTTTACAATAGCCCAATCGAAAAAAACGAGATTTCTTTTTTCATCTTGCTCCTCTTGAATAAAAATCCCTACACTCGTTTCTTCTTCTGTTGAAATCAATTCATTGGAATTATTTGCACGGATAAATATTGTTTTTGTTTCTGATTTTTCCGTGTGTAACGAAGTTCCCAATTCAACCTCAAACCATCCTGAAAATCCTTTTTGTGCAAAGCGTCGCTTTACAAAACCCGTTATCGGCAACTGCTCTCTGATTAATCCACTTGACTCGTAAGGCAGAAAAGTTAAAGTAAGACCAATGACCGAATTGTGATTTAATTTTTTGTTGCCGCCAAGAATTTCAGAAGGCAAAATCCCTGAGAAAAATTCAATCTTCATCCATTCCCCTGGTATGATATCAATATTGGAAAGCCGAACAGACAAAAAGAAAATTAGATAGCCACCCGAGAAAAATGCATTTGCCAAGGTTTTGTTTCCAATTATTGTTCCATAAACCAAACAGGTTCCAACGTATTCAAGCACAAAAACAAGAATGAATGCACCAGCCAAAAAACCCGCAAGCCGCTGTGTGTTTAATGAAAGATTTTTTGCCGAGGTAATTTCACTTGTAGATTGATTCAATGAATTATTCAGGAATGAAACATACACCAGCACTTCCGACAAAAAGAAAAATAGGGTGACAATTGCAAGCGAATGAACCTTGTCATTCAACAACCAAAAATCATAAAACCCGTGTGCTAAAACCGCGGCAATAAAAAACAATGGAATGATCCATAATTTTCCTGGATAACGGTATTTCGCCAATACAAAACCATATGCCACAATCGCACTTGAAACCATATGCGAAACAGAAGCGGTTAATGCACGTGAATGAATTACATCCAAACCATATTGTGAAATGTAAAGTAGATTTTCAAAAAATGCGAAACCCAATCCGGCTGCCGAAGCAATGAGCAAATAGTCAATGGGCTTCTTGATGATTTTTGTGAAATGCAAAAGCAATAAAAAGGGAATGAGTTTTACGAGTTCTTCAATCAATCCTATCCCAAGAAAAGAAAACATCAAATCATTTCCAATTTCCCCATTTGTCCAGAAATGCAAAACGTGATGATAGAATTCATACAACAACCAAGAAAACATTGCGAGTGTTGCACCTATTCCAACTGCGAGAAAAAAGTGTTTCCATTTTATGGGCGAAAGAAAACTTAATCGACGGAGAAAAAACAGCCACATGAAAAGAATTAGAAACCCTCCGAGAACTCCCCACAAGGGTAAGGTTGCCAACATCTTCTTGAAACGCAATTCGTAAAATAAATCCAGATTGCCATTAAGGAAATAAATTTTGTAACGATAATCCACATCAATCGCATCGCAACTTTCCGGATTGTAAATTAATTTCTTGAGTTCGTCTTCTCTTCCTGACAATTGATAAACATCGGCAAGTCCGTGGTAGGCTCCATCTTTGTAACCGTTGAGTTTTATTTCATCTAGAAAATAGGATTCAGCCGCTGTTGGACCAGCCTGGTATAATAAAATATTCCCCTGAATGTAATTGAGATATTTCAGTTTTTTATTCTTGACCTGTCGCAAATAAAATGATGCGGGCTCTAAATCACTTTTCATTGCTTCCAAATACCATTTCGCAAGAAAAAGATTTCCAAGATCTTTTTTTGTGGAATCATTTTCTCGTTCAGAGAGGTCCGTGAAATAATTGAAAATATGTAACCCTTCTTTTTTAAAGGCAGCCATATCAGGTATTGTATAATGCTCACTCTCCTGGATAAAATGATTTTGGATTAGCTCAAAATTATAATCGGGGTTATTGGAATCAAGTTTTATTTTTTTCCATAACGCATCTGTCACCAACCAAGGTTGGCGTGTCTTGTTTCCAAATTCAATTTGTTTGTCGGGATTGGAAAAGTGGGGCTCTGGAGAACTTATCGTGAAAGATAAAAATGCAATTGAAAGGACTGTAAGAGAAACAATCAAAAAATTAAAGTCACCGAAATTGAAAAAATTTCTTCCATGCAATCGATCATTACGAAACTTCCACCAAAGCAGATAGGCTGCCATGATAAAAAGCCAAGCGATAATAATGTTGGTGACGTTCATTGGCGGGCAATTTCGGTAACTAAGGTAATTAGGGAAATTGATGTAAGTATGGAATTTTTTGAAATGAATTAATGATTTGCTTTTGAAACTTTAACGCTTTCGAAATAGGTAAAAACAAATTCCAGCATTACCTTCGTTTCAGTAAACCGCCAAATGAAAAAATTTCTTTATCTCTTGTCAACGCTTCTAATAGGAAGCGCATTTACCGCTTGCGGACAAAACAATTCCGCTACCGACACTACAAGTAACTCTCAAAACAAATCTACTATGCCTTCATCTGCTGTTCTTGATACTGCCACTTTTGGCGCTGGTTGCTTCTGGTGCGTGGAAGCACAATTTGAATTGCTCGATGGTGTCGTTTCTATTACTTCAGGGTTCAGCGGTGGCACAGTGAAAAATCCGGCTTACCGCGAAGTTTGTGATGGACTTACAGGCCATGCTGAAGTCTGCAATATTGTTTACGACACAACCAAAATTAGTTATGACGAATTGCTGGAAGCTTTTTGGAAGGCGCACGATCCAACACAATTGAATCGACAGGGGAATGATGTGGGAACACAATATCGATCAGTTATCTTTTATCACAACGAAAAACAAAAAGAGAAAGCCGAATATTATAAGCAGCAATTGACAGAAAAAAACACTTGGGGAAGTCCAATTGTTACCGAGATTAGCCCTTTCACCGTTTTTTACAAAGCAGAAGATTATCATCAAACCTATTATGACAATAATGGCAATGAAGGATATTGTCAGTATGTAATTAAACCAAAAGTGGAAAAATTTCGAGAAGTGTTTAAGGACAAGTTGAAGAAATAAAAAACGTAGCTGCTTCTTTCAATCTTCGAAATTCGAAATGCTACGATTGTAATCTATTTGATTTCTTCAATGGTATTCACATTCAACAACACCTTTGTAAAGTGCAATGGAGTGCTTGCATGTGAAAGTGTTCCAGTAATACGCACTTTTTTATTGAGCAAAGGGCTAATTAATTTTGCATCACCAACTATTTGCAAACGATCAACTCCGAATTCACTTACCAAAACACCATTTTCCTTATTGTCGTTTACTAAAACATCGAGCGGTTGCGAAGGCCAAACAGCATAATAAAATTCTTTCGCATCACTTTTTGGATCACCTTCTTTTGAAGTTCCAAAACCTGTATTCTCTTCTAGCCAACCTGTAATTGTTATGGTTTCGGGTGCATAATGAACAATCATAGGCTGACCTTTTTTAAGATCGGTAATGTCATCACTCTCCGCAATAATTTTCCAGATACCAATTTGTTTCCCGTAGGTGAGCGACGCAGGATAGTTTGCTGTTTTTCCTCCAGCAATAACTTGCTTCATGATGCGTACACGCCAATTTCCATCTGGTTGTTGTTCTTCACCAATGTATTCAACAATTTTCTGGTGATAATCTGGATTGGATGTGAAATACGATTGTTGTCTTTTTACAACATCATCGCCCGCAATTTTATCTCCATAATATAAAACAGAATCAGAATAAAAAGATTTCATGATGGAACTGTTCCTCAAATTCAAAGCCATCGTCCAACCTTCTGTAAGTCTTCTCCAATCAGAAACAGTATCCGATTTCGAAACAATATCTACAGCAGAAGAATCAGAATTATTTCCATTGGGTTTTATCCTCGCGCACGAAGAAAAAAAGATAATCAGTAATGCAAATATGAAATGTGAAGACCTCATTTTTCGATTTATTTGTCAACGTACCCTTCCTAATCCTTCGCAAGATACGAAGAAGGGGGAAATTGGAAATTCAAAAAATCAATTAATAAAGTCTATATTTTTTCATCCACATCAATGCCTTCCCTCAACGCCTTGGTAATTTGTCAGGTTGAGTTTCGCTTCAAATATTTTCCTCTAAATATTTTCCATTGGCAGAATGCCTAGAAGCTTTCCACTTCATCAAATGGGAAATCATTTGTTCACGCACCTTTTCCTTCAACGCAGGCAAATCCTCCAATGTCATATGGCTTGTTTCAATGGGCTCATCCCAAATGGCATAAAGTGTTCCAGGCGCCAATTCAATGGCACGGTTCGGTGAAAGTTTTTCTCCCGTGTTGAGAACTGTTAATGCTGCAATTGGTGTTTTTGTAAGAATGGCCAATCGAAATGCGCCATCTCGAAAGTCGAGTAGTGGAGGATCTTCATGCCTGTTTCGTGTTCCTTCCGGACAAAGGAAAACAGAAATCTCTTGGTTTAATGAATTGCGCATAATTTCAAAACTCCGATTTCTATCAGCACGATCAGCACGGTTGACAGACAAATAAAGTTTCTTGATGATGAATCCCAGCAATGGAATTTTTGTCAACTCCGCCTTTGCAAGAAAACGAATTGTGTTTTTATTTGATAATGCATATAGCGGAATATCCAATTGCGAACGGTGACTAGCAACAAATACGTACGTTTTTTTCGGATCAATTAATTCTGTGTTGATGATTTTGGCAGGCGTAAAAAACACCCAAGTTAAAACCCGAGCCCAAGAACGTGAAATAACACGATGTGCTATATGTGGTGATTTTGTTTCTGAATAAGCAAGAAAAATAAAAATATAAATTGGCGTTACCAACAACAGCGTTGTGATGAAAATTAGAAATGCGTAAATACCAAAAAGGGCTTTAAAAAAACGGATAACAATCATAATGGAAAAAATTACTCACTAAACACAAGACCTTTTCTGTTTTTTGCCAAATGATTTTCATAAAGCAAATGAATCAATCCATCCGCCATTCCTATTTGAGGAACATAAATTTGTTTGATTTCCGCAGCTTTCATTACAGTAAGAAAAATTTTTGCTGCAGGCAAAATCACATCTGCGCGATCCGGATTCAATCCTAGAACTTCGATGCGCTCTTGCAAGGAATAGGAATTTAAAAAATCGTGCAGGTCCGTTAATTTGTTAATGGACATTGGCCTGTTTTGTTTCTTGCGCGACATCTTGAAAATCTTATTGATGTTTCCGCCAGAACCAATTGCAGTAAGCGGCCTGAATTCTTTCGTTTCTTTTTTTATCCATTCTTTGAATTCAGCCCACAATTCTTTGCTCACGAGTTCATTCAAAAAGCGAATTGTTCCAACATTGAATGATCGCGAAACAACAAGATTGTTTTTTGAAAATAAAGTCAGCTCCGTACTTCCGCCACCCACATCGATGTATAGATAATCACTTTCATCACTCAAATTTTCCGCAACATGATTGGAGTAAATAATTTGAGCTTCCGTTTTTCCGTCAATGATTTCAATTGCAATTCCTGATTCATGCGCAACGTGCTTTACCACATCCACCGCATTGGAAGCTTCGCGCATGGCTGAAGTAGCACACGCTTTGTATTCTGCAATGTCATAGAAATTCAGCATTTGACGAAAAACCTTCATCGCCACGACGAGTTTTTCGGTTTTTTCATCTGAAATTTTTTTGTGAAGGAAAGCGTCTTCTCCCAGGCGAAGAGGGATGCGCACTAAATCAGCTTTTTTGAAAATGGGTCCATTCTTGCTCTCGTAAACATTTCCGAGTAGCAGTCGAACTGCATTTGAACCGATATCAATGGCGGCGAACTTCAACCTTTTTCTTTCGTGCTAATACTTTTTTTTCTACCAGGGCTTTCTTTTCAAGGAAGAGCCTTATTTCATCCTGTGCGATCAGAGGTTTTTGCGAAGTGTTTTGACGGTATGAATTTTCTTCTTTTCCGCCAAGTACACGCGCTTTCCTATTGTCACGAAGCTGGAGATTTAATATTTGTTTCATCTCCTGCTGACTGTCGACATCAAAAATCGGAACCGCCACTTCAGAACGGTGGTCGAGATTTCTTGACATCCAGTCGGCCGAAGATATAAAGTATTTTTCATCACCGCCATTGCAAAATATGAACACTCTGGCATGTTCAAGAAACCTTCCGACAATACTGATTGCTTCAATGTTTTCGCTAAAGCCTTTCACACGTGGCACGAGCGAACAGGTGCCGCGCACGAGCAGTTTAATTTTCACCCCAGCACGACTCGCCTCATATAATTTGAGAATCAAATTGCGGTCGATAAGATTATTTAATTTAAGGATAATCCAAGCGGGATTGTTTTTGTTTGCATTGTCAATTTCTTTATCAATGAGACTGGTGAAACGCTTCCGCATGTTAAAAGGGGCAACTGCCAGGTGTTTATAATTACCGGGCCTCAAATTATCGATATAGAAATTAAAAACCTCTTGTACCTCATCGCTTACTCTGTGATCGGTTGTAAGCAATGTCTTGTCAGTATAAATTTTTGCAGTGCTTTCATTCAGGTTTCCTGTAGCTACATGTGCATAATTCACCAACACATTTTCTTCTCTTCGTGTAATGAGAAATAATTTTGAATGCACTTTTATACCAGGAACTCCGAAAATTACGCGAGCGCCCTCTTCTTGCAAACGATTGGCCCAAGTAATATTATTTTCTTCATCGAATCGCGCTTGCAGTTCCATTACCACTAAAACTTCTTTACCGTTTTTCAAAGCATTGATCAAAGCGTTCGCGATGTTGGAATTTTTCGCAAGTCTGTAAATCGTAATTTGAATTTTTCTGACTTTCGGATCGATAGAAGCCTCGCGCAACAAATCAATAATGTGATGGAAAGATTGATATGGAAAATGCAACAAAATATCCTTTTCCCGAATTACTGGAAACATACTTTCTCCTGGAATGAAATTCGGGTGAGAAAGTGGTGTAAGGGCTGGCCAAATAAGTTCCTTGTGACCAAGGTCGGGAAAGTTGATGAAGTCCTTGAAATTGTGATAACGTGAGCCTGGAATAATATTATCCTGCTTGATCACTTTTAATTTTTTTCTGAGAAAACGAAGCATATCAAGAGGCATTTCCTTGTCATAAAGGAAACGAACAGGAACACCTTTTTTTCTTTTCTTGAGACTGCCTGCAATTTTTTCTACGAAACTTTTTGAAATATCATTATCAATATCCAGTTCAGCATCGCGAGTAAGTTTGATCGTGTATGCGCTGATGCGTGCATATTCATAAATTGGAAAAATTTCTCGAAGACAATGACGAATCACATCATCGAGCAATATGACATATTGAGATTTGCCTTGTGGAGGAAGAACAACAAATCGGGGAAGTGTATCTGTAGGAACTTCAACTAATCCGTAACGCGTTTTTTTGTTTCGCTCACGACGTTCCACCTTGATTGCAAAATAAATGGATTTGTCCTTGAGATATGGAAAGGACGGAGCACTATCAAGCATGATTGGGAAAAGCGAAGGCATCACCTTGTCGCGAAAAAAATTATTTACCCATTCACCTTGTTCTTTTGTTAATTGATGGTGGTCAATGATGTGAATTTGTTTCGCTTCAAGCTCATGCAACAATTCATTGTAAACGTTATCAAAACGCAAAGAAGATCCAATCACTCTTTTGTGAAGCTGTTCAAGAATTGTTTTCGGATTGCCTCCTAGAATTTCCTGTGCTTTTTTACCAAGTTTGGTCATGCGCTTGAGGGTGGCAATTCGAACTCGGAAAAACTCATCGCGATTGTTGGAATAAATTCCAAGGAAGCGCAAACGTTCGAGTAGAGGGTTGGTTTTGTCTTCCGCTTCCTGCAAAACCCGATCGTTAAAGGACAGCCAACTTACCTCACGATTTATTAACGGAATCTTATTCTTGACAATTTTTTTATGCGTCGCTTTTTTCTTGGCTGGTGCCTTACGGACGATTTTCTTTTTCACTCCCGATTTCGCGGAACTCTTCCCAACTATTTTTTTCTTGATAATCCTTTTCTTGCTCATAAATGAATCTGCAGATGGCGAATTGTAAATTTAAAGGTAATTCAGTCCATTGCACATGATTAACGATTGTTTAACATGAGACTTATGCGCCTTCGTTCTTTGGAAAATCATAAAAAGTCATTTTACCAAGTGATGAAATCGCTTGTTTCCAAGTAAGGGCATCAAATTCAACACCTACAATTCCTGTAGTCGCCATGCCAACCAATTCGGTTCCGCCAAGCAAGTTTGCGGTTTCCGTGATGATGGGGTTGTGTCCAAATACAAAAGCAATGTTTTGTGTGTCTGATAATGAAGAAATGACTGACAAATAATTTTTACTTGATGATTCGTAAAGCATTGGATGCAATAGTATCTGCGAGGGATCCATGTTAAATGTTCGCGCAAAAATCAATGCTGTTGAAATGGCACGAATGGCAGGAGACGAAACAATTATTGCCCCGAATGAATTCGTTTGAACAGAAAGTGTTTTTTTTCGCAAGCGCTTTGCCATTTCATGCGCATCATTATATCCCCTTTCATTCAGTGGACGATCAATATCGGAAATACCAGGAATGTTCCAGGAAGATTTCGCATGACGAATGAGGTAAAGTGTTTTCACTTGCAGAAATAAATTTTCTTAACGGTAATAAAAAAAATCAGGATTAAAACTCGGCGTTATGTCCCAATATTATTCTCCCAACTTCCAACTAATGCCCTCCGTTCAACAGCCAAGTTTCTGGATTCATTTTTCCAATTCCACTTTGCCAAACTTCAAAATGCAAAACGGTTTGTCCGTCATCAGAATCTTTTGAAATTTTTCCGATGTTTTGTTTTGTTTTCACTTTGTCACCTTGTTTTACATATACCTCTTCAAGCTTTGCGTAAACGGTGAGATATTCTCCGTGCCGAACAATAACCAACCACCCGCTACCGGGAATATTTGTGACACCCGTAATTTCACCATCGAACACTGCTCTTGCGGAAGCGTCAGAAGTTGTCGCAATATCAATGCCGTTATTATTAACGAAAACATCTTTTAAAACAGGATGCGCTTGTTTTCCAAAATGGGAGGTGATAGATCCTTGCGCAACAGGCCAAGGGAGTGCGCCTTTATTCCCAGCAAAACTGTTTCCGAGATTTACAGCTTCTGGTGTGAGTGTAAGTTTTGTTGGCTCAGGTGTATTGTTTTTCGGTGGCGTATTTCCATTTTTCGGTGGCGTAACTGTGGTTGTGTTTGTTTTTGCAGTTGCCCTTGCCATTTCAGCAGCAATTAAATCCTGAATTGCTTTATCAATTGCCACTTTCTCTTTCTTCTTTTTTTCCAGATCATCTTTCAATTGCGCTTCCTTGTCCTGTAGATCACGAAAGGTTTTGTCTTTGTCATCTTTTTCTACTGCGAGTTGTTGCTTTTCAGTTTCATTGGAGCCGAGCAATTCTTTTTTATCGGATTTCTGTTCTTCAAGCGCACGAATATTTTCATTCAGCTCTTGTTGTCGTGCAACTATTTTTTCAGCTTGCTGTTTTCTCCCTTCTCCAATTTGTTGCATGTAACGCATTCGTAAAAAAGCCATGTTAAAATTTTCTGCGGAAAAAATAAACATCATTCTTTGGTACGCGTCACGATTGCGATAAGCAAAAACAATCATGCGCGCATAATCACGTTTCAGTTGTGCGATTTCTGTATCCTGTTGTGTTACTAAAATATTATTGTTCGCAATTTCACCATCAAGCACTGCAATTTCCCCGTTGATTTCGCCTATCAATGATTCACGCGCCTCAATTTTTTTGTTGAGTGCGACCAATTGACCAAGAGAAAGTGTTTTGGTGCGACGAGTTTCCTTCAACAGTTTGTCCGTTAAGGCAATTTGCGATTGCAAATCCTTTTTCTTTGCCTCGAGTGCTGTTTTATCTTGCTTCTCAACTTTCGGATGCGTCTTTTTCTTTTTCGACTGCGCAAATACAAATGGCGAACCTGCCAGCACAATAGCCAGCACGATCAAAATTGCAACAAGCTGCTTAATGCTGACCTTGCGGCTGCTTTTGCTGTGGTTCTTGAGGTTCATTGTTGATCAGTATAGGTTGACAATCATCTGGAAACGAAAATGGAAATTCTAACGGCTGATTAAGTTTGATGCGTTTGAAGGTTACGTCTAGTTTTGCTGATTTCTGTGCACCTCTTGCAAAAAAAACCGCTTTGTGTGGAAACATCATTGAATCTTCGGTTGCAAAATCACTATAGCTAGCTGTAAACGTTCTGTTTTGTGCATCAATAAAAAGGATCTTTAATATCTTAAACGAAATTGGATCAAGAGATATTGTTTGCAAGGGATCGGCAGGGGCAACTTGTGGCGTGTTTAAAACTTTTTTGAGTTTTCTCTTGCGAATAGTACTCAAAACATAAAGGCATTCTGCGCGATTGATGGAGGAATTTAATTTTTCATCTTCTTCATAAAAAGAAACACTGTTCCCAACAAGAAGTGATTGCATCATTTCAAAATCGATATCCGTTTGAAGTATCTGACTGAGGTATGCAAAATCCCCCTTGAAACATTTTTCCTCAGGAAGTTTCTGGATAAATTTTACAGAATCGCGCGTGATAAGAATGCGTGCGATTGGAATTCCCACAACAGGATCCGTAATCATCATCCATATCAAACTGTCTTTTCGAATACGAACAGTAACATCAAAATTATATTTTGAACTATCATCAGAAACCTCACAATTCATTTTTCCAGAAAACCATTGAAAATCGAATTCGTATTTCCGCATTTCGTTCACAAGCGGATGCGGCAATCGATAATCAATTTTGCAATTTCCCGTCTGAAGTGAATCAATGGGTTTCTTTCCCGCTGTGTGTTTTCTGTTTTTACAAGAAGTAGAAAACAAAGTTGCCGACAAAACAAACAACAAGAAAAGATTGCGAAAAAAGGAAATACCGTTCGTAATTTTCATTTTGCTTATTCGGTTTCTTCAAGAATTTTTGAACTAATTTTTTTTTCTAATGCGGGGTTTGTACTGCCATTTTCTTTTGCGTTCTTCCAATATTTCATTGCTTCATCAGCATTGCCCAATCTGAATTGAATATCGCCCATACGCTCGTTCATACGGGCATTGGTTGGCATTCGAATTAATCCGAGGGACATGTATTGGTTAGCCTCCTTGTAATTGTGCATTGCATATTCAATCCAAGCAAGTGTTTCAAGGTAAGATGCGTTGCTAGGTTCTTTAGCGACAACTTTCAACATTAATTGTTCCGCTTTGTAAAGTTGTATTTTTCGTTCGCTTAATGAAACGCAATAGGAAACAATAACAGGAAGGTTCGTGCTATCATTTGAAATTATTTTTTCAGCATAATTATCTGCCTTTTCATAATTACCAGTGGCTCTATAAGTTTCAATTAACAAATTGGTTATTTCAAGTTCACGTTTTGGATTTTCATTCACAAAATCTTTTGCGGACTCAAGGTTGTCAATTGCATTTTTGAAATCTTTTTTGGAATAATAGATCATTCCCAAATAATAATACGGATCCGATTGTGTTGGAAAAAGTTCAAGTGCATCTTTGCAATCTTTTTCTTGTGCAACATTATCGTTTAGTTTATAATTGATTTCCATCAATCTCTTCCAGGAAGAATACTCATCTTGTCCAAGTGCAGTGGCTTTGTGATACATATCGCGCGCCGCTGTAAATTTTCCGTCTTTAAATAAATAATCTCCGCTAATTGCAAATGCAGCAGATTGATCAAAATGGATGCGACGCAAAACACAGCAGAGTGAATCCGCCTCTTTTCTTTTTGCAGGCGAAAGTGCAATGGAGGAGTCTGTACAAGGATAAAACTTTTGTAGCAAAGCAACTTTTGAATCCAAAGAGTTGGCTTCTGAAATTGTAAAAGCATGTTCTGCTTCGGAAAAAGCCTTATCATTTTGTTTCACGCCGAAATAATATTCTGACAACAACAAATGTGGCTCAACCATTTCTGGAAATTCAAGTGTCATTTTTCGAAATACTTCAGCCGCTTTTTCTGATTGGTTAATGGAATAATAAAAATCAGCAAGGCGTTTTTGATAACTGATATTTTCAGGAAAAGCATTCACCAATGCTTTCGATGCATTTTCTTCTCCGATTAAATCTTTTTTGTTTTTGTAAATGGCAATCCGAGAAGTTTGAAGCGTGTCAGAAATTCCTTCTATCGATTCTATTTTGTCGTAAGTTTTTAATGCGTCGTCTTGTTTGCCAGCTTTATTTAAAGAAGCGGCATAGCGGAAAAGTAAATCAACATTTCTTGGTTCGGCATCTGACAAGTCTTTGAAAATTTTCATTGCCTGTTCATGCTGATTGTTGTCCTGCAATAAATCGGCATACCGAAGTTTGTACCAACGATTCTCAGGAGTAATGTCTGCAGCCGACTTTGCAAATACCAAAGCGCGGTCAAGTTGTCCCAATTCAATGTAAATCCCCGCCACTTCATAATTTGCCGCGGCGCTTTTCGGATTTAATGTCAGGCACTGCTGAAATTGCACTAATGCCTTTCTGCAATTTCCAAGTGATTTTTCAATGCACCCTTGAACAAAAATTTCTTCTTCGTTCGCTTTGCCGGGTGTCATCCCTCTTTTTTCACCTACAACATTTGTGTTGTTGAATGGAACAGGCTCCTTATTTTGCGTCGTCTTCTCCTGATGTTTACAGGAAGTTCCTGCAACCATCAAAACAAAAAGTAGAGAAAAAACGCGCATTGACATTTTCTATTTTGTTTTTATCACTGAATAATCTCCAATGCTTAAATCCCCATCAGCCCCAGCGACCTCAACAAAATTTCCAATCATCGAATTCTGAATTTTCGAATTCTGAATTTTCGAGTTTTGTTGAATAATGCTGTTTGAGATAATGGAAGAATCGATTGTTGTATTGGCGCCAATTGAAACGTGTGGACCAATCTTTGAATTCTTAAGCACAACATTTTCTCCAATGAAACAAGGAGCAATAATTTCACTGTTCTCCAATTTTAGAGTTGTCGATACAAGATTATTTTCATCCTTCTTGAATTCGAGCATTCGCTGATTGGTGTAAACTGTTGCGTCTTTGTTTCCGCAATCGAGCCATTCTGTTACTTTTCCTGGGGCAAATTTCAAGCCCTTTGTTTTCATATTCTCGAGCGCATTTGTCAATTGAAACTCTCCCTTGTCGCGAATATTATTGTCGAGCAAGTATTGCAATTCATTGCGAAGGTTTTTGCCATCGTGGAAATAATAAATTCCAATAATGGCAAGATCACTGATAAATGTTTGCGGTTTTTCAATGAAGTCGGAAATAATTCCCTGCTCATTTAATTTCACCACACCAAACGCACGCGGGTCATCGATTTTCTGCACCCAGATAATTCCTTCCTGAGCAGTGTCCATTTTGAAATCCGCTTTGAATAAAGTATCAGCAAAAGCAACAACAACTTTTCCATCGAGCGCCTCCTTCGCGCACATGATTGCATGGGCAGTCCCAAGCGCTTCTTCCTGATACCAAATACTTCCAACCGCACCGAGTTTTGCAGCAACTCCTTTCAACAATTCTTCCACCACTTTTCCAAATGAAGGTCCAATGATAAAGGCGATTTCCTCAATCGGTTCATTGCAAACTGTTGCAATATCTTCCACCAGTCTTTGCACCATTGGCTTTCCAGCAACAGGAATAAGTGGTTTTGGAACCGTAAGTGTATGCGGCCGCATCCGTTTTCCCATGCCCGCCATTGGAATAATAATCTTCATCGCAGTAATACTATTTTTCGAATTAATTTTTTCTCATGTGTGGTTCGTGCTTTGTGCACAAAGTACACACCACAATTTATTTTGTTCCAGTACTTCCGAATCCACCACTTCCTCTTTCGCTTGATCCAAGTTCTTCGGATGGAATCCAATCAACACGTTCGTGTTTGGCAACAATCAATTGTGCAACGCGTTCTCCGTCCTCGATAATGAATAGATCATTGGAAAGATTTACGAGAATGACTTTTATTTCTCCGCGATAATCGGCATCAATTGTTCCTGGTGAATTAAGAACAGAAATTCCATTTTTTGCGGCAAGCCCACTTCTTGGACGAACTTGCGCTTCGAATCCTTCGGGAAGTTCGATGAACAATCCGGTAGGAATCATGGCGCGTTCTAATGGTTTCAGAATTATTGACTCGTCAAGATTTGCGCGCATATCTAGGCCGGCAGAAAGAGGCGTTGCATACTCGGGCAGCGCATGTTTTGATCGATTTATTACAGGAATTTTCAGCATCCTTCGAAGGTACGGTTTTTAGGGATTTGGGTTTATTTCAGAAGAGGACTTGCGCATCATCTTTAATGGTTTTTCAACAAACATGATCACCACAAGATAAACCAAGAGCAATGTGTTTTTGAGAAGCAAATCCAGCAAAATGGAATTTGTGTTGATGAACGTGCCAATAAAGAATAGCGCAATTGCAAATCCCAAGTATCCGAGTATGCGCGCTACATCATAATCCACATGATAATATTTTTGTCCGATGAAATACGAAATGACCATCATCGAAGAGTAACAAATTAATGTTGCCCATGCGGAGCCCATGAAGCCGCCAACATAAATATTGGAAGATGGAATCCAAAGAAAATTCAAGATCAAAGTGATTGCAGCGCCGACTAGCGTAATCCACATTCCAAATTTTGTTCTACCTGTGAGTTTATACCAAATGGAAAGATTAAAGTACATTCCCAAAAATAAATTTGCAAGCAATAATATTGGCACAACAGGAAGTCCTGAGCGGTATTCCTTTCCAACAAAATATTTTATCCAAGAAATATTCATGGTTGTTCCCAGAAAAATAATCAAACAGAAAATCACAAAATAGGTCATCACTTTCCCATAAAGTAAATGAGCATCCTTGTCTTTTTGTCGTGCAAAGAAAAAGGGCTCGGCCGCGTAACGAAAGGCCATGACAAACAAGGTCATGAGAATTGAAATTTTATAACATGCACCGTAAATACCAACTTGGGTTTCCGCAATGTTTTGAGGTAAAAGATATTTTATTAGAATTCGGTCCATGGTTTCATTCACCATCCCTCCGAAACCAACAATGAGTAAGGGAAGAGAATAATTCATCATACGTTTCCACATAGGGAAATCAAAACCATAACGGATTCGCGAAAGTTCAGGGGAAAGCAAAATCAAGGAGAAAAGGTTGGCAGCAAGTTGTGCGATGAAGGCATACCCAATTCCAATTTCCGGATTGTAAAGTTTTCCAAGAATAGAACTTGGATCTTTTTCAAAATAATATTTGCAGGCGCCGATGAAAAACAAATTGAGAATGACATTGAGGGAAATGTTTATCATTTTGATGGTGGCAAATCTTCGCGCCTTATTTTCCTGACGGAGTTTTGCAAATGGAATGGCGGCAATTGCATCTGTTCCAACAATGAGAATTGCCCACCAGATAAAATCGGCATGGCCAGGATAACGCAAAAGATTTGCCAGGTCATTCGAGAAAAAAACAAAAGGAATGCTCAATGCAAACGTTGAAATTACCAGCGAACGAAGTGTGGTGGAGTAAACCATGTTCTTGTCGCTTTCAGCAATTGAAAAATTGAATAACGCTGTTTCCATTCCATAGGTGAAAAGAATATTCAAGAAGGAGATGTAGGCGAAAAACTCAACATTCAATCCGAAGTCTGCAGGTTTCCCAAAAATGTAAGTGAAGAACGGAACAAGCGCATAATTCAACATCCTCCCACCAATTGTAGGCAGACCATACATTGCAGTTTGACCTGCCAGTTTCTTCAGAGGACTTCCACTCATATTGAACTGTGAAATTGCCATTAAAAGAAGCATCATTTTACAGGTTTAACGCTTTTTATGCACGTTCAAGGGTTAACATCGCTAGAAGTGTGGGAATCAAATGAGCGGAGGTGGGAGTCAAACAATGGGAATAATGCATTTTAATTGTAAATCAGCCTCCATTTTCAAGGATACGCGCAGACTTTTATCAATTTGCTCGCGTAAATGAAGAAAGAATTAATTTTAAATTTGTTCCAATAACCTAAACCAAAACAAATGAAATCAGTAAAATTGGCCGTCCTCTTCGGCGTTCTCAGTCTCATTTTTATGGGCTGTCCTTATGAATCCCCTTATCCGGTAGACAATGTCTCTAATGCCATTATTGACAAAACCCTAAAAGGTTCTTGGGAAGATCGCAGCGACGATAAGCACGAATACAAATACATCATCACGCTCGATGGAAATATGTACAACATTTCCAAAAGAGGCAGCGATACCACAAATTATGTTGGTTTCATTTCAAAAGTTGGAGATGGAAAATATTTGAATTTGTATGAGGTAAGTAAATATGATGACGCAGAAACAGTACATAAATACTACATCTACCAATTGAAAATGATGGATGGTCGTTGCCAGATAAAAGGCTTAACCGATAATATCACCGAAGAGTTTTCTTCTTCTCAAGAGCTACGTGATTTTATTATTAAATATCAAGGATTGAGTTTCTTCTTTGATAAAGACGAATCAAAGGAATTCTTGAAGGATCTTTAGTAGATAGAATAAGAATATCAAATAAAAAACCGCTTCCAAATTGGAGGCGGTTTTTTATTGCAATAATTTTCAAATATAAAATCCTCGAATGAGCAATTGGCTCGAGCGAAGAATTATTTTCCTGTAAAAACAGGTTTTCTTTTTGCAAGGAATGCTGTTGAACCTTCTTTGAAATCGTCAGTATCGCAGCAAGCTCCGAATGATTGTACTTCCACTTTGAATCCATCAACACCATCGGTGTAATGCGCATCCACACATTTCACAATTTCAGCAACTGCGAATGGTGCTTTGGAAATGATTCTTGTAAGAATTTCTGTGCATTTTGGAATCAACTCTTCTGGTGTAACGAGATAATTGCAAAGACCAACACGGTAAGCATCACTCGCGTTGATGATATCACCAGTCATCAATAATTCTGTTGCTCTTCCTCTGCCAATGTGCTGCGTCAAACGTTGTGTTCCGCCATAACCTGGGATGAGTCCAAGACTAACTTCAGGCTGACCAAATTTCGCTTTATCAGAAGCAATACGCATGTGACAAGCCATTGCCAATTCACATCCACCACCAAGCGCAAAACCATTTACGGCTGCAATAATTGGTTTTGGACAATTTTCAATTTCCTTATAAATCGCTTGGCCTTTTGCAGCAAAAGCAACTCCTGCTTTTGAATCAAGCTGCGCGAATTCAGAAATGTCGGCACCAGCTACAAAAGCTTTTTCTCCCGAACCGGTGATGATGATTCCTTTAATGTCATTATTTGATTTTGCTTCAGCAAGTGCATTACTCAGGTCCTCGAGTGTTGCTTTGTTCAGCGCATTCAATTTGTCAGGTCGATTGACGGTTATTGTAAAAATTCCGTTTTCGAGTGAAGTAAGTAAGGTCTGAAATGTCATTAGTTCGGTTGTTGTATCGATTTCTGCTAACGTGGAAGAATTCATTTTTGGTAGATTTTTTTCGTTCGAGCAAAGATAAGTATCAAAAGAGTTTATTTCTCTCTGCCCATTGGTCATTTCAACATGGTTTTCAACAACTTTTCTAGGTGAAGAAGGGTTGTTTTGTGATATGGCTCATGATTTTGTTCAATAAAAATACCCATTTCAGACAGGCTGAAATGGGTATTTAAAAAATTTATAAGCAATTTATTTTTTCAATTTGAATGATGCAATCATGGCATCTATCTCTTCCATATTTGCATTCTTGTCGGAATCAAGAGTCCAGGTCATCACCATGTACATTTGTTTTGTTCCTTCAACGAAAGCGAGTTTGTAATAAATATCAGATTCAATTCCTTCAACACTTCCAGTGAAATCTACAATCTCAGCATCAAGTCCATTGATGGTTGTTTTTTTGATGGTAGGCTCAGCTTTCATTGTCAATTTCTCTTTCATCGATTTCATCTGTACAATTCGGTAGTTTTTTTCCGGTGTCAGCTTGTCATCGTATTCATTGATAGATTCATCTGAAAATGTTTTAATGAAATCTGTTTTTGCTTCATCAATAACAATGACATAAAGTTCTTTGTAAATATCTTGGTATTGCAATGAAGCCTCTTCGTTCAATGTTGTTGCAACCTTAAGGTGTTTTGGGATGCTCATCATATATCCGCCGCTATCAACGGTAATTTCGGTAACGTCTGCAGCAAGCGCTTTTTCAATAGCAGCCTTAATGGCTGTTGAATCGGACGCGCCTTTGCTGAACATTCCTCCGCAAGAAGAAAAGGTTACAAATGAAAAAAGTGCAATTCCAATAATTATTCCTGAATTTTTGGTTACCATGAGGATTGTTTTTAGTGTGTGTAAAAGGATTTTTCGAAAGACAAATGTAGAAAATTCAACTTGTGGTCAAAATGCACTTCATCATATTATTTCAAATTAAAATTTTGCCGCCAAAACACAGGAACGTTTGTATTTTTTCACCTTGCCGTCCGTAGAAATCACTTCGAAGTAAATTACATAAGCGCCGACTCGTGCCTTTGTGCGATCATCCATTGTGCCATCCCAAGAGAAAGCTCCTTTTTCAGTTCCAAGCAATTCACTGTGAATTAATGTTCGCACTAATCTTCCGCGTGAATCATAAATGACAATGCTTGCAACATATCCCGGATCAGTAAAATTGTAATCAATATTTACAACATCATTGAATCCATCACCATCGGGAGAAAAGAGTTGTTCGGTAATTGAAACTGCACCATCGTCTGCGCCACTCGGATTGTATTCTGAATTCTGTTGCGTCGGTGTTGCGAATCCAACTGTTTGGGAAGCGGAATGCCAATTTGTTTGATCTAGTGTTGCACGATTGAAATCAATTCTTTCGAGTGAAACACCTTTTGTAATTTGTAATAATGGGAAATGCCATGTCGGCAAATAAACCAAGCGATCAATAATGTGAAATCCGGTATCGGAAAGAACTACTATATCACCGCTCACATTCATTGCAGGAATGGAAGCCATATCGAGACATCGATCAAGGTCAGTAGGAATTGGATATTGTAATTTCACTGTTGCGCCACTTTCACTCAGAACGAGGTATTGATTTGGGAAAAGCAAATATCCTTCTGGAGCCACAACATTTAATTCTGTCAATGTATTTAGAATTGTATCCTGTGAACTGAGTACAATATATTTCAAGTCAATAACCTTTTGCGACTTGTTATAAATCTCTACAAAATCAACACCTCCATTATTCGGATCAAACAAAACTTCGTTAATGACAAGGTCACCTGCAACCGCCGATTGTGGCAATGCAAAAAGTGCGGAATTAGGAACGTCAAGATTATTTCCAACACAATCCGAAATCTGAACATTCACAGTAATGTTGTAAGTAATTCCTTGTGAAATTGCTGTTGGAAGTTTCAAATCACATTGGGAAAAATCAGAACCGATAGGACGAACGCTTATCGGATTTCCAATGCTATGATCAATGGTGTACAATAAAACAGTTGATAAACTTGCACTATCAAGTGGCTCTGAAAAATAAAGACGAATGCTGTCAGCAGACAAAACCGAAACACGTTGTAAATGTGGTTTAATGAGATCAGCATTTGAAGCATCAATACTATTTCTTCTTCCCGGAGTTCCGCCTGAATTTGAATTGGAAGCTTTCCAATTCGAAGAGCCGCCACAAGGGTTCATCGGATCAATTTGTTCAAGCGACCATCCTCCATTTTTCTTAACAGCATTTTGGTACCACGAATCGGAATAAGTGACAGTATGAATTACCATTCCGTTTTCATTTCGAATAGTAATTGACGCTCCCGTATTTGTGAGCGATGAAAAACTTGTAACACCCACAACATTTATTCCAGTGAAAAACGGCGCGTCGGTTGTGGAGGTGAGCACAACAAAACTATCCGCAGGAAGAATGATAGTTGGTAAAATATGTGTTGTTGAGCCAACAGTAATGGACCAGTTGTCAATAGAAATTCCGTAGGGTGTGGTGTTATGCAATTCAATATATTCTGCATCTGGAAGCTGAACGACGGGAGTTGGGTCAGCCATAATTTCATTGATGACAATATCAAAAGGTTCAACACGATGATAGGAGAACATTCCTGAATTGGGAATGGCAAGATTTCCTGCACAATCCGTCAGTGAGGAAAACACTACCTGATAACTGGAATTATTCGTCAATGCTGTTCCAAGCGTCAATGTAACGCAGCGCATAGTAGTTGTGTCATAAAACAACGCAACGGGATTTCCAATTGTTGGATTAATAACATAACTGAGAATGTTTGATAATAATGTTGGATCAATTGCCTCATTGAAACATAATTCAATATGCAAACTATCCAAAGCGCTTACCGATTGTAAAATTGGCCCAGTTACATCCGGAGAATTATTAAAAACAGAATTAATTGTTCCAGGAGTTCCCCCTGCTGGATTTACTGAGGCAATCCAGTTTCCTGCAGCCGCACAACCAACACCAGTATTCGGATTAATCAATTCCAAAGTCCAACCGCCATTTTCTTTTACCGCATCCTGGTACCAAGAAAGTGCGTAGTTGACAGAATCAATTGCATTACTTGCAGCATCGAGAATTTTTAAATTATCACCAGCATTATTCAGTGAAGGCCATGCAGAAATTCCAAGTGTTGGTCCGAATGGAGAGAAAAGTGCGGTGTCGGCATTTGCACAAAGAATTAAATAATTTCCTGCTGCAAGAATGTGTGCTGGCAGTGATCCTGTGGAAGTTCCATCGGTAAAAGCCCAACCAGTCAAATCAAAATTTCCTGTGCTGCGATTGTAAATTTCAACAAACTCTGTATTGGGTAATCCTACCACAGGAGAAGGATCAGCAAAAATTTCATTGATAACAACATCATGAAAGGTCGGTGTAGTAATCGGCAGGTATGTGAAATTTGTTGTTGCACTTGTGATGGCATTCAAATTCAGATCCTGAACATTGATAACGGTAAGAATATAATTTGTCGCGCTTACAAAACTGCTTGCGAATGTGAGGTGTACGAGTGCGTGATTGGAAGCGTCACGAACAGCCGTAGTTGGAACACCAATGCTATTATTCACAGAATAATTTGAAGCAATTTGAGAAGTTGCTAAATCTACGTTTTCATCAAAAATGACATCAAGTTGATTTCCTGAAATTGCGCTTGCAGAAATAATAGTTGGAGCTGTAACGTCAACGATAATAGGCCCAACGTAAAAATCATCATAATAAAATTTCGTGATGTTGGAGACGGTATACTTGCTGAAAATTCCGAAGTAACTTGAAGTTGTGTGTGTAGCATCAAAAGTCGTTCCTTCCGATTGGTAATTGTATCCACCCAAAGTGTCGGAAAACATATTCCAATTTCCTGATGCGTCACGCGTAACTTTTATTCGCAACACATTATTTGTAGCCGCACAATGGGAATTTACACCATCAATGATTTTTGTATGTGTTGTTCCACTTTGTTCCCAAAGGTCAACACTGTCGAATGAACCATTTTCTCCTAGTCGAACATAATATCCATTCACAGGTCCTTGAAGAAATGCCACATCCGACACAAGATAGATCCGCATGTTGTTGTTATCCGAAGGCGCAAAATTTTCTCGTACCCAAAAATCCCATTCTGCATTTGCAACATATGTACTTGGAACCGACAGGGAAGATGTGTCGGAAATTGTACCATTGAGTTGCAATTGAAATCCAGCATTCACAGTATAGGCTGCAGCATCACCAGTCCAAGTGGGATTGGTGGTAAAATCACCGTCGGAAAAATTATCCGTGATTTGTGCATTGATTTTCATTTCTGAAAAAAGCACAAGGAGTAAAACGATAATTGAGCGGAAGAGCATTTGCTTTTTATTTTTTATCACGGGTAAAGATAAGTTATTCAACCTAGCAGATTGTCAATTTCCTATGAACAAATGTTTGCTATTTGTATGGATTGGAAGCGAAAAATTTCCATCTTTGCGCACATGTACAGCGGCATGAAACACAAGGAAAAGAAACCAGCCCAATAGGGAAGGGTCGCCTGTGTATTATGTAAAAATAATAGCAGAAGCCTTTCCAAAATGGAGGGGCTTTTTGATTTGTAAAAATTAGTAATTCGTACAAAAAATGAAAGTTGCAGTCGTAGGAGCCACTGGATTGGTTGGCACAAAAATGTTACAAATACTGGAAGAGCGAAATTTCCCAGTTGCAGAATTAATTCCTGTTGCATCGGAGAAATCTGCTGGTAAGGAAATTGTTTTCAAGGGCAAGAAATATAAAGTTGTGACAGCTCAAACTGCCATAGATATGAAACCTGCGGTTGCGCTGTTCTCTGCGGGAGGAGGAACTTCGTTGGAGTGGGCACCGAAATTTGCTGCTGCAGGAATTACCGTCATTGATAATTCTTCCGCATGGAGAATGGATCCAACTAAAAAATTAATTGTTCCGGAAATTAATGCTGACGCCCTGACTGCGGAAGATAAAATCATTGCGAATCCAAATTGTTCAACAATACAATTGGTGGTTGCCTTGAATCCGCTTCACAAGAAATATAAGATCAAGAGAATAGTGGTGAGTACGTATCAATCGGTTACAGGCACTGGAAAAAAGGCCGTTGATCAATTGATGAATGAGCGCAATGGAATAAAAGGAGAAATGGCTTATGCTTACCAGATTGACATGAACGCCATTCCCCATATTGATGTGTTTCTTGAAAATGGATACACGAAAGAAGAAATGAAAATGGTGAATGAAACAAAAAAAATCATGCGTGATGACACCATTCAATTGACCGCTACAACAGTTCGCATTCCTGTAATGGGAGGACATTCAGAGTCGGTAAATGTTGAATTTGAAAATGAATTTGATTTGACTGAATTGAGAAAAATTTTGGAGAATGCCGAAGGAGTTACGGTAATTGATGATGTGAAAAACTTACAGTACCCAATGCCATTGATTCATGCGCACGAAAAGGACGATGTGTTTGTGGGAAGAATTCGACGAGACGAAACACAAGCGAAAACACTCAACATGTGGGTGGTTTCCGATAATCTCAGAAAGGGTGCAGCCACCAATGCAATTCAGATTGCAGAATATTTGGTGAAGAAAAAAATGCTTTAGGTTTATTGTCGGGCATTTAGAATGTCGAGTCTAAAGACCCGACACCACTGCATGGTTTCAACTTGATTACAACCCAATTGGTTTGATCTTCTAGTTTTATAAAAAAAGCCCCATACTTCATGTACGGGGCTTTTTCTGTAATTGTGAAATAATACAACCTAGTCTTGTTTGACAATTTTCTTGGTGACAACAGAATTGCCATTTTTCAATTGCAAGGAATAAATTCCATTTGCAAAACTCGACATGTCAATTGTTATTTTTCCTGCTACGTTTTCATTAGAGTAAACAACCTGGCCAAGATTATTCATGATGAATACTAATGAAATCCCGTTTGTTGCAGATGCGTCCACGGTCAATAATTCATTCACAGGATTAGGATATACAGAAATGTTATTGGAGTTGGCTCCGTTTATTACATCTGTACAGACATCAACATAAATAATTCCAGTTGCAGAATTTGCACATCCATTCACATCAGAGTAGGTATACGTAATTGTCCATGTTCCTACACCTGCCGCAGATGGATTGAAAACATTTCCTGTAACCCCAGGGCCACTGAAAACTCCACCACTTGGGCTTTCCCCAGTCAACCCAATGGAATTTAACGCCACACATTGTGTATCAATGGCAGCAAGGTTTAGACTTACAGTTGGCAGAGGGTTTACGGTGATTAGTTGAGTTGAAGTTCCTGTGCAACCAAGTGCGTTTGTGCCTGTAACAGTATACGTTGTCGTTGTTACAGGAGAAACTGAAACCCAAAGTCCTGTTAAATTTCCAGGCATCCACGAATATGTTGTGGCGCCAGCCCCAATGAGTAATGTGCTGTTTCCTTCACAGAACGAAGGCACAGTAGCGCTTATTGTTACTGCTGGAGCGGGAATCACAGTAATGAGTTGTGTTGCCGTTCCTGTGCAACCCCCTGTTGTACCAGTAACGGTATAGGTGGTTGTTGTTGCAGGTGCAACAGAAACCCATAATCCTGTCAGATTACCTGGCATCCAATTGTAAGTTGTAGCGCCAGCTCCAATAAGTGTTGTGCTATTTCCTTCGCAGAAAGAAGTTGAAGTAGCGCTAACAGAAACCGTAGGGCCGGGAGTAACGGTAATTAATTGAGTAGCTGTTCCTGTGCAACTACCTGTTGTTCCGGTAACAGTATAGGTTGTTGTTGTTGCAGGGGTAACTGTTACAGAGTTTCCTGTTAAACTGCCAGGCATCCAAGCATATGTTGTTGCTCCCGTTGCAGAAAGTGTTGTGCTGTTTCCCTCGCAGAATGAAGTTGAGGTGGCACTGACTGAAACGGTTGGGCCAGGAGTGACAGTAATCAATTGAGTAGCTGTTCCTGTGCAACTACCGGTTGTTCCCGTAACGGTATATGTTGTTGTTGAAGCGGGCGTCACGGTAACGGAAGTTCCAGTTAAACTACCAGGCATCCATGTGTAAGTTGTTGCTCCAGCAGCGGTAATTGTTGAAGGGCTTCCAACACAAATGGATGTACTTGACGCACTGACTGAAACTGTAGGGGTTGGGGTAACGGTTACCAAAACAGTTCCTGTATTAAGACATCCAGGACCGGTTGATCCAGTAACAGTATATGTTGTTGTTACAGCAGGAGTAACCACAACCGAAGTCCCTGATAAGCTACCCGGCATCCATGTATATGTTGTGGCGCCAGATCCTGTCAATGTAGTATTACCTCCAATACAAATTGATGGACTAGAAGCAGAAGCGGTAACTGTTGGAGGAGCTCCAACAATAACAGTAACTGTTGCAACGCCAGTGCAAGTTCCAGTTGTTCCAACAACAGTATAAGTTGTTGTAACTGCTGGTGTAACAATAACAGAAGTTCCTGTTAAGCTGCCGGGCATCCAATTGTAAGTTGTTGCTCCTGCTGCAGTAAGAGTGACGTTATTTCCTGTACAAATACTACTGCTAGAAGCAGTAGCTGTAACTGTTGGAGGTGGCGTAACGGTTATCAATTGAGTAGCTGTTCCTGTGCAACCAACAGTTGTTCCCGTAACGGTATAAGTTGTTGTTGTTACAGGTGTAACAGTGACAGATGTTCCTGTTAAACTGCCAGGCATCCATGCATAAGTTGTTGCGCCTGCTCCAGTAAGTGTTGTGCTATTTCCAACACAGAATGAAGTTGAGGTGGCGCTCACGGTTACAGTTGGTGTTGGATTGACAGTTACTAAAACTGTTCCTGTATTAAAACATCCAGGTCCCGTTGTTCCTGTTACAGTGTAGGTTGTTGTTGCTGCAGGTGTAACTACAACGGAAGTACCAGTTAAACTGCCCGGCATCCAGGTGTAAGTTGCAGCACCATTTCCCGTTAATGTAGAGTTGCCACCTGTGCAAATTGAAGGGCTAGAAGCAGAGGCGGTAACAGTAGGAGGTGCCCCAACAATAACGGTAACGGTTGAAAAATCCGTACATGTTCCTGCCGTTCCTGTAACAGTATAAGTTGTTGTAGTTGCTGGTGTAACAGTAACAGAAGTTCCGGTTAAGCTACCGGGCATCCAAAGGTAAGTTGTTGCCCCAGCGCCTGTAAGTGTGACGTTATTACCAGTGCAAATACTACTACTTGAAGCGGTAGCAGTTACTGTTGGTGTTGGTGTTACTGTTATCAGCTGTGTTGCTGTTCCAGTACAAGTTCCACTTGTCCCTGTAACCGTATAGGTTGTTGTGGTTGCGGGAGTGACTGTAACGGAAGTACCCGTTAAGCTGCCCGGCATCCACGCATAAGTAGTGGCGCCAGCTGCAGTAAGGGTGGTGCTTCCGCCAGCACAAACTGTTGCTGCCGATGCGCTGACAGTAACTGTAGGCGAAGGTGTAACGGTAATCAATCGTGTTGTTGTGCCTGTGCATCCTGAAGTTGTACCTGTAACCGTATAGGTTGTTGTTGTTGCGGGAGTAACGGTAACAGAAGTACCCGTTAAACTACCGGGCATCCACGCATAAGTAGTAGCGCCAGCTGCAGTGATTGTGGTACTTCCCCCTGCACAAATAGTTGCAGCAGTTACACTTGTGGTAACAGTTGGAGTAGGCGTAACGGTAATCAATTGTGTTGCTGTACCTGTACACCCTGAAGTTGTCCCTGTAACCGTATAGGTTGTTGTAGTTGCAGGAGTAAGTGTAACGGAAGTTCCCGTTAAACTTCCCGGCATCCACGCATAAGTAGTAGCTCCAGCTGCAGTGATCGTAGTGCTTCCCCCTGCACAAATAGTTGCCGCAGAAGCGGTAGCGGTTACTGTTGGTGTTGGTGTTACCGTAATCAATTGTGTTGATATTCCAGTACAAGTTCCAGTTGTCCCAGTAACCGTATAGGTTGTTGTTGTTGCTGGAGTGACCGTAACGGAAGTTCCCGTTAAGCTTCCCGGCATCCACGCATAAGTAGTAGCACCAGCTGCTGTAAGTGTAGTGCTTCCACCAGCACAAACTGTTGCAGCAGAAGCGCTAACAGTTACTGTTGGTGCAACATTGATGGTGAGGTTAGTTCCATTGTCTGTTCCTGTTGTCACAGGATTACTTCCTACTACCCTTATTCTGTATAGCGATCCTGCAAGTGCTGGAAGTGGTGTTGTTGTAACAATTGTACCTGAAACTAATCCTGTAAGTGTTCCAAGAGATGTTGGTGCAGCGAAAGAACCTGTAGCGTTGGATAATTGGGCCGTAAAAATATTTCCTGAAACAAATGTTCCAGTGGCTGTAAATGGAACATTTATTCCAACTGAACCAGAACAGAAAGGACTTCCTGTAATTGCCCCAGTGGCAAGAGACGTGGAAGCTGCAGGAGCTTCAGGAATGATAACTGAAGTGGAATAAACATAATCTAGACCAGTGCCATTATCATTATTACCAGCAAGACCACAGCAATACATTGTAATGTTACCAACACCCGAAGCAACAGGAGCTGTCCAATTAAATGTAAATGTCTTAGTTCCTGTTCCTAGGCCCGTATTTGTATTATGTACAATATTGCTTTTCACACCAGATAACTTTATCTGGGTTGCGGTAGTGATGTTTGCTAACGTACCGCCATTCACATTCGCTGAAGTGAGCGCCTCTAAACCCAAGCCAAAAATGGTTGAGCCGGTTCTTGCTACTGTTACAGAAATGGAATAGGTTGTGCCTGGAGTGTATCCTACAACTGGAATAGTAGAAGAATTAATAACCACACTTCCGCCACCAGTATTGATAGTATAGTCGCCATGGCAACTTGTACAGGAGGTTTCCCCTGGTGAAAGGGTTTTGCCCGCCCTTCCATTGGCGCTTGCTATGATGATTATCATCACCAAAACAGAGAGTACGCTAAGGATAGTTTTTTTCATAATAATTAAATTTTGAGGTTAGTTTTTGAATTTAATTTTCGGCAAACAATTTTTAAAAGAAGACACGCTCACACAAAGCAGTTTTTTCAAATTCGAGATTTAGGTTTTTGATTTTTTTCAATTTAGTAGACTATTTTCAAAAAGGATTTTGGTTTTTTTGGAGCAAGCTTTTATAGAAGGCGATGGCATAAACAACACTTTCAAAGTTTTGGCTATTTTCAAAACAGCCAAATGACCAAAATCACAACACAAGCAGTCCTTTGCCACAACACAGGCGGCCCTTTGCCACAACACAAGTAGCCCTTTGCCACAACACAAGCAGCCTTTTGCCACAATTGGGTTAATGAAAATTAATAATGATTGTTCTGTGATTATTTTGAAATGAACATTATTGTTCTTGTATTAACAAAAAAGCCCCGTACGTTAAGTACAGGGCTTTTAAAAATTGTGAAATAATACAACCTAGTCTTGTTTGACAATTTTCTTGGTGATAACAGAATTGCCATTTTTCAATTGCAAGGAATAAATTCCATTTGCAAAATTCGACATGTCAATTGTTATTTTTCCTAATACGTTTTCATTTGAGTAAACAACCTGGCCAAGACCATTCATGATGATTGCTGAAGTGATTCCATTTGTTGCAGAAGCATCCACGTTTAATAACTCATTTACTGGATTAGGATAAACAGAAATGCTCTCGTTGTTAACTGCATTTTGTACACCTGCACAAACATCAACAAAAATGGTTCCTGTTGCAGTGTTTGCACATCCATTCACGTCTGAGTAGGTATAGGTAATTGTCCATGTTCCCAAACCAGCTGCATTCGGATTGAAAATGTTTCCTGTAACACCAGGTCCACTGAAAACTCCACCAGCAGGTGTACCACCAACCAAACCAATAGAACTATACGCGACACATTGAGTATCGATTGTTGTAAGATTTAAAGCCACGACCGGAAGAGGATTTACGGTTATGGTAGTTGTCGCTGTTCCTGAACAACCTGCTGTTGTTCCTGTCACCGTATAGGTTGTGGTTACTGCAGGCGTAACTGTAAATGGATTTGCTGCTATGTTTCCTGGCATCCATAAATATGTAGTTGCTCCCGCTGCTGTAAGTAACGCGCCGCTTGTTGCACAAATAGCTGAATTCGATGTGCTCGCACTTACTGTTGGAGTGACATTGATGGTGAGGTTTGTTCCATTGTCAGCTCCTGTTACAACAGGAGCACTACCTACAACTCTAATTCTGTATTGTGTTCCTGCAACAGCAGGTAGTGGTGTAGTTGTAACAATAGTACCAGCTACAATTCCAGTCAATGTTCCAAGTGTTGTTGGAGATGCGAAAGATCCTGTAGCATTGGATAATTGTGCAGTGAAAATATTTCCTACAGTGTAAGTTCCACTGATTGTGAATGGAACGTTTATTCCAACTGCGCCAGAACAGAAAGGACTGCCTGTAATTGTCCCCGTTGTAAGTGAGTTGGAAGCGACACCTTCAGGAATAACAACTGAAGTGGAATAAACGTAATCGCCGGCAGTTCCGCCGTCGTTATCCCCAGCAAGACCGCAGCAATACATTGTAACACTGCCAACACCAGATGTCGCAGGGGCTGTCCAGTTAAATGTAAATGTGTGCGATGCATTTGAAAGGCCTGTATCTGTATTGTGTACGATATTGCTTTTCACACCAGACATCTTTATCTGTGTTGCGGTAGTAATGTTTGCTAGTGTTCCTCCGTTAACATTTGCTGAGGTTAGCGCCTCCAAGCCCAAACCAAAAATTGTGGCAGCGGCTTTTGAAACGGTAACTGAAATGGAATATGTAGTACCAGGAATATACCCTCCTACAGGAATAGTAGAAGTGTTAATAACAACACTTCCTCCACCTGTATTTATGGTAAAGTCGCTATGGCAACTTGTGCAGGAGGTTTCTCCTGGTGAAAGGGTTTTGCCAGCTTTTCCGTTGGAACTTGCAATGATGGTTATCATCACCAACACAGACAAGACACTTAGTATAGTTTTTTTCATAAAAATAGTTTTTTGGTTATGCTTTTGTTTGTTTGATGTTTATGGTTATTTGACTTGCAATTATTTTAAATAGAAAGGGCGATTTTTGTTTTCTGAATTCGGGTAGTCTTTGATTGTTCAGCTAACTAGAAATATATGTAAGTAGCTACAACAAAGTTTTGGCTATTTTTAGAATTCCCCAATGATCTTTCTCATATTGCTTCGAACTTGCCAAGTTATTTGGCGCAATTATGCTAAATCGAGGAAAACAACCTTTGGGTAACTCAATTTTAAGTCTGGAGGAAAAATATTCAGATAAGGCACACCCACTTATTCCCGCACCACTTTAACAGAATAAATTGCCTTTTCTGTTTTCACCTGAACAAAATAAATTCCTGAAGAAAATGATCGAAGATCGATGTTGTTATTTAATTCTCCATTTGGCGTTTCAACATTTTTCTCCAACAGAATTCGTCCTGAAATATCCATGATAGAAAGAATTGAATTATTTCCTTCAATGTTTTTGGATTGAAGAGAAATGATATTTTCAGTAGGATTTGGAAAAACAGAAATAGGAGTTTGAATATTGTTTTGTTCTGAAACAGAAGAAACAATTTGATTCAGTTTTTGAATGTAAATATCATTTCCCCCTGCACAGTGAAGCGTATCCATTCCTGCTTCGGGATCGAAATCAACGGTGCCAGCATAATATCCTGTGGAATACACATTGTTCGAAGCATCTACAACAATTCCTTTTCCTCTGTCAACACCGCCAACTCCCATTGAAACGGCCCACAAAAAATTCCCTGAAGAATCTGTTTTGAGAATGAATGCATCTGTGTTACTCCACGCTCCGGTTGTGGAAAGAAAAAATGTATCGGCGGGCGCAGGGGAAGGATTGAAATCAACGGTATCTGTGAAATGGCCAGTTGTATAAATGTTGTTTGAGGCATCCAGTGCAATTCCGGTTCCTTCTCGTTCTCCACCTGCATTGCCACTTACGCATTTCGCCCAGAGATAATTTCCGAGCGCATCCAATTTTAAAAGATAAACGCCATACGCGTACGCAGGTGTTGTGAGTGTATGAACTGCAGGCGATGGATCAAAGTCTACTGTTCCTGTAAAATGTCCAGTAGCATAAACATTTTCGGATGCGTCTGTTGTAACTGCAAATCCTCTATCGTCATTTGGTCCACCGAAGCCCTTTGCCCAAACATAATTTCCTGCTGTATCCAATTTCAAAATGAAAGCATCCCAATTCCCGAAACCTACTATTGTATCCACTCCTGCATTCGGATTAAAATCAGCATCCCAGCCGTATAGCCCCGTGACATACACACCTCCATGTGAGGAAACATGCAAGCCATATCCAGTATCGCTCAATGCATTTCCAATTTGTTTGGCCCAAATGAAATTTCCGGCGGAGTCTAATTTAAGAACGAAAATATCACCCGAAATAGTTGCGCCGCTCGATTGGAAAAACAAAGTATCTCCAGGAGCACGTGATGTATTGAAATCTGCACGGCCAGTCCAATAACCAGTTACATAAACACCTTGCACTTGGTCGATGCCAATGCCAAGACCAACATCTGTTGCAGCAGTGCAGACAGTGATTTTTCCTTCAACAGATTTCACCCAAACAAAGTTTCCATTGCTATCCAGTTTCAAAACAAAGATTTCGGTATTGCATGGATCATCCGCATTTCTCAGTGTATCTACTCCAACTCCTGGATTAAAATCAACGAGATGCGCAAACGACCCAGTGATATAAATGTTTCCATCAGGAGACACTGCGATTGAGTTTCCTTGATCAAGTCCTGAACCTCCAATGGATTTTGCCCAAATATAATTTCCAGCAGGATCTGTTTTGAGAATAAAAATATCTGAATAACCATTGCTAGTAAGGTTGTGAATTCCACTACCGGGATCAAAATCTATAGTACCTGCAAAAAAACCAGTTGTGTAAACATTGCCTTGTGCGTCCAATGCAATTGCATTTCCAAAGTCACCACCAGTTGAACCAAAACCTTTTGCCCAGTCTAGATGTGGTGCTTGTGCGGAGGATTTATTAGTAGTGAAGACAAGTATGAAAAATGCAAGCACAAATAATGTTGCAGAGTAGTTTTTCATTTTCATAACAAGAGGTTTAAGAGTGAAGGGGCAAGTATATTTAGAAGTACTTCTAAATGTAGGAATTTTTTAATTCCCGTTTAGAAAAGAAACAAGCAAAGTTTTTTTTCTAAATACGATTGAAAGGTCAATGTTTTTTTAAGGAAAATATTGGAGAATTTCCTTGGGCAAAAAACCAACGCTGTGTGCCTAAGAAATAATTTCCGGCGGATCTTGTTTTGGTGTTTCTTCCGGAATAAAATTATCTGTATCTGGTTCCACCACCACACCTGGTTCGAAAATTGGCCAACGACGAAGCATGTCAAACATTCCAAATCCAAGCGCAGTTGAAAGTGCGAGAACAATTCCAATTTTACTTATTGGCAAGGGATGAATACTTGAGAATAAGGAGAAATAAGTAAGCAAAAGAAATACTGAGATGAGAAAAATCACAATACTGAAGAAAATATTTGTAGTCTGAATTTTTCTTGTGCTGAGCTTTTGCAGTTGTTTTCCAAAAAGTCTTTTTTGAAAAAGAATCAGGAGAAAAACACCAATGGAAATGGCAGCATCCGCGATGTTGAAAACGGGACGGAAGAATTGAAAATCTTCTCCACCCCAGAATGGAAGTTTCTCAGGAAATGTTCCTGAAATAACGGGAAAATAAAACATGTCGACCACTTGTCCATGTAAAAATCCAGCGTAGCCACCTTCTTTTGGAAACATTTGTGCAACGTTTTGCTCCCACGCATCACTGGTATTAAAAATTTTTCCGTAGAAAACACTGTCTAAAATATTTCCAAGCGCACCAGCGAAAATTAATGCCACACAAACAATGAGTAGTGGTCGAACATTCTTTTTGAAAAGCGTCCATAGATAATATCCAATTCCCGCAACCGCCACCAAGCGAAAAAGACTTAGTGCCAATTTTCCCAATTCACCATCGCCCAATTGAATTCCGAAAGCCATTCCTGGGTTTTCCACAAAGTGTAGGTAAAACCAACTGCCCGTAACTTTATAATGCTCTCCCAAGTACATGTGTGTTTTGATCCAGATCTTGATCGTTTGATCTATTATCAAAACAAAGAAAATAATGAATAGCGATTTTTTCATTGGCACAAAGATGCGGAAAATAATTGCCGATTGCGGATTGTCAAAAGCCAATTAATAAAATTTGGCAGGATCAATTTTCATCGGCTGCTGCAGGAATGGTTTCAACATTAGGCTCGAATTTTGGCCACCGACGAAGCAAGTCAAACATTCCCAAACCAAGAGCCGCTGAAAGCCCAATTACAATTCCCACTTTACTCATTGGCAAAGGATGGTCTTTTGAAAATAGTGTGAAGTAGGTTAATAAAAGAAAAACGGAAATAAGGAAGAAGACAATGCCGAAAAAAATATTTGTTACAAGAATTTTTCTTGGGCTAAGACGCTGTTTTTGTTTTCCGAAAAGTCTATTTTGAAAGATGAGTAATAGAAAAACACCAATGGAAACAGAAGCATCCGCAATGTTGAATACGGGACGAAAAAACTGAAAATCCTCTCCACCCCAGAATGGAAATTTTTCAGGAAACGTTGTGGAGACAAGCGGGAAATAAAACATATCTACCACTTTCCCTTGTAATACGCCGGCATATCCGCCTTCTTTTGGAAATAGTTGCGCAACATTTGCATCACAATCATGGCTGGCATCAAAAATTTTTCCGTAGAAAACACTATCAAGAATATTTCCTAGCGCTCCTGCGAAAATCAGTGCAACACAAACAACCATTAATGGACGAACGTTCTTTTTGAAAAGTTTCCACAGATAATATCCGATTCCTGCAACTGCCAACAATCGGAAAACACTGAGAATTAATTTTCCAATTTTACCTTCTCCCAATTGAAATCCGAATGCCATTCCAGGGTTTTCCACAAATTGCAGATTGAACCAATTTCCCATGACAGGATACTGCTCGCCTAAAAACAGGTGTGTTTTGATCCAAATCTTGATGGATTGATCAATGGCCAAAACAAAGAAAATGATGAAAAGTGATTTTTTCATTTGAACAAAGATCGGAAAAAACAATTGCCGATTTTCGATTATCAAATGCCAATTAAAAAATTTTGGCAATTAGAAAAAATCAAAAATCGGCAATGAATAATTCTATTGAAACTTTTTCAGTTTCAGTAGAACGGAAATTCTCTATCGGCTCTGGCCTAATTTTGCGTCAATGCTTAATGTAGCGTGTGGTACACTGCGTAGACGTTCTTTTGGGATCAGTTTTCCGGTAACGCGGCAAATTCCGTAAGTTTTATTGGCAATACGAATTTGTGCGTTTTTGAGGTTCTGAATATATTTTTCCTGGCGAGCTGCAAGGTGCGCGGTTTCTTCTTTTGAAAGAACATCAGAACCATCTTCCAATAATTTGAAAGTTGGCGAGGTGTCATCCGTTCCGTGATCGTCCTTGTGAGAAAGTGTATTTTTCAGGAGTTCATAATCGCGCGAGGCTTCATCGAGTTTTTTTTGAAGAAGCGTTTTGAACTCTTTTAATTCTGCATCAGAATAGCGAGTGCGATTGTCGATTGGAAGAACTTTCGCGTTTTTGCTTACAACACTATTTGGTCGTGTAAACAAAATTGGTTTTGCTGTTGCAACTTTTAAAGTAGGAGCTGCTACTGTTTTTTTAACAGGAGCTTTTGCTACAACAACTTTTTTAGCAGGCGATTTTGCTACAACAACTTTCTTTGCCGGTGCTTTTTTAGCAACAACTTTTTTCGGCGCAGTTTTTTTAGCAACAGGTTTTTTAGTTGCTTTTTTTATTGTTTTGGATTTTGCTGCTGGCTTTTTGGCAGCCCCAGATTTTTTTGCTGGAGCCGCCTTAGTCGCCTTTTTTGCTTTTACTTTCTTAGCCATTTTATTTTTGGAATCAATTTAAAAGTGATCGAATGCACCACGAGCGTCATTGTCGCTTGTGTGACCTTCAGTTTCATCACTTACTTCAGGTGTATCTTCTGTCATATCCATTGCTGGTTCTTCATCGCTAACCAACTCCACGTGTGCGGGAGGAGGTGCAGGCGCTGCAGGTTTTTGAACAACAACAGGTTTTTTCGGAGCCACTACTTTCGGAGCAGGAGCAGGTTTAGCTGCAACAACTTTTTTCACTGGCGCTGCTTTTTTAGCGACAGGTTTAGCGGCAACAACTTTTTTAGCAGGCGCTGCTTTTTTAGGAGCAGCTTTTTTAGCAACAGCCTTTTTAGCAACAGCTTTTTTAGCAACTGCTTTTTTTACAACTTTTTTCTTAGCTGCTTTCTTAGCAACTTTTTTCTTAGGCGCCGTTTTTTTCTTAGCAACTTTTTTACCAGCTTTTTTTACTGGGCTTTTTTTCGCTGCTTTTTTGGCGGCTTTTTTCTTTGCGGGTTTTGCTTTTTTAGCAGCACCGCCTTTTTTAGCCTTTTTAGCCATGGGTAGAAATTTTAATTGTGTTTTGTGATGTGTACTAACGTTTTAATCTTCTCGTCCACTTCTATTGGAGTAGCTTCTTTTTCAAGAAGTTCATTTACCAGTTCGAGTGTAGTAGCCAGAGTTTCAGAGCAAATATAATTGAAATTGTTTCTCACAGCAGAGAGAAGCAATTCATGTGATTTAATCTTCACATCAATTTTGTCGGTTACTTCAAAATTACTGTCCTTCCGTAGGTTCTGTATGCGATTGACAAGTTCTCTGGCCAAGCCTTCTTCCTCTAATTCTGGGGTCAATGTAACATCTAAGGCTACAGTAAATCGGCCGTCAATGGCGACCAACATGCCGGGCAAATCGTCTACAAGTATCTCAACCTCAATACGTTCTATGTTTATCGTTTCTCCGTCAAGTTGTAAATTAATACTACCGTTCAATTCCATTGCAGCAATATCGGCCTGGGAAAAAGCGGCAAATGCCGCCGCCGCGGATTTCATATGCTTCCCAAGTTTTTTGCCCAATAATTTAAAATCAGGCTTGATTTTTTTTACAAAAACACCCGATTCGGTCACATATTCCAAGTTTTTTACGTTCGTTTCGGCCAAAATGAGGTCCTTAACCAACTCCAAACGGGCCTTAAATTGCGGATCAAGCACAGGAATCATGATACGATTTAGGGGTTGACGCACCCTTAAATCCTTTTTTCTGCGCAACGATCTTACCATTGAAGAAAACTTTTCCGCGATTTCCATTCGCTCCTCCAACTCCTTATCGATTAATTTTTCATCCGCTTTTTTCCAAAGTGAAAGGTGCACAGATTCAAAATTTGCAGAATTATTTTTCTCCCCAACTTTTAAATTTTCAAATAACCAATCTGCAAAAAACGGTGCAACAGGACTCATTAATTGTGCAACGGTTTCCAAACATTCATATAATGTTTCATAAGCAGCTTGTTTGTCGCGAGTCATTTCTCCTTTCCAAAAACGGCGACGTGAAAGGCGGACGTACCAATTGGAAAGATGCAAGTCCACAAAATTTTCAATGGCGCGCGCTGCAGGTGTAGGATCATAATCATCCAAACGTTCAGTTACAAATTTCACCAATGAATTCAAGCGTGAAATCAACCAGCGATCCAATTCGTCACGCTCTGAATAGGGAACTATATTCTTCGCATCGAATTCGAATTTGTCAATGTTCGCATAGAGTGCGAAAAATCCGTACGTATTATAAAGTGTTCCAAAAAATCCTCTTTGCGATTGCGTAATTCCTTCTGTGTCGAATTTCAAATTGTCCCATGGTGCAGCATTCGTCAACATATACCAACGTGTTGCATCTGGACCAAATGTTTTTAATGTTGCAAATGGGTCAACACCATTGCCAAGACGTTTCGACATTTTATTTCCATTCTTGTCGAGTACCAATCCGTTTGAAATGACGTTTTTGTAAGCGACAGAATCAAAGCACATGGTACCAATTGCGTGCAATGTATAAAACCAACCACGCGTTTGATCCACTCCTTCTGCAATGAAATCGGCAGGAAAATATTTTTTATTGTCAATTAGTTCCTTGTTCTCGAATGGATAATGCAATTGTGCATACGGCATCGATCCGGAATCAAACCAAACGTCAATCAAATCTGTTTCACGGAATAATTTTTTTCCGTTTCGCTCAAGGAAAATATCATCCGCATAAGGACGATGCAAATCAAATGAGTTATAGTTTTCTTTAGAAAAATTTCCTGGAGCAAAATTTCCCAATGGATTTTTCGTCATGAAACCCGCCTTGATGGAACGATCAATTTCATTTTTCAATTCTTCGGCAGAACCAATGCAAACGATTTCAGAATGGTCTTCACTTTTCCAAATCGGCAATGGAATTCCCCAGAAACGGGAGCGAGATAAATTCCAGTCCTGCAAATTGTTCAACCATTCACCGAACCTTCCAGTTCCTGTAGATTCCGGTTTCCAATTGATGGTTTTATTCAATTCAGACATTCTCTCCTTCATGGAAGAAGCTTTCACGAACCAAGAATCAAGTGGGTAATATAAAATTGGCTTATCTGTTCTCCAGCAATGTGGATAATTATGTTCGTACGTTTCCTTCTTGAATAATTTTCCTTCCTGCTCCAATTTCAAAACAATGCGTTCGTCAACACTCAAATATTCATTGGTGCGTGTGACAATTTTAGAAACCAATGTTTCCAAATTACCACCGGAAATATTTTTTAAACGCTCAACTTCTTTTGCCTTTTCATCATCCGACAAATATTCCGCTTTCACATATTCATTGGCAAAATCCAATACTTCAGTACGAAATTTCCCTTGCAAATTAACCAATGGAACAGCTTTTCCATTTTCATCCAACACCAACATAGGAGGAACACCAGCCGCTTTTGCAGCACGCATATCATCCGCACCAAACGTAGGCGCGATGTGTACGATTCCAGTTCCATCTTCTGTTGAAACAAAATCCCCGGCAATTACCTGAAATGCTTTTTCAGGATTTTCATTGGGAAGAGCGTAAGGAAGAAGTTGTTCGTATTTTAATCCAACGAGATCGGAGCCTTTGAATTCTCCAAGAATTTCAAATGGAATTGCTTTATCCCCTGCTTTATAATCTTCAAATTTTAATGCTGCATTTTTTTCTGAAAAATATTTTCCAACCAAATCTTTTGCGAGAATTACCGAAATCAATTGATGAGAAAATGGATTGAAAGTTTTAACACCAACGTATGTAATCTTTTCACCAACCGCCAACGCTGTATTAGATGGAAGTGTCCACGGAGTTGTTGTCCAGGCAAGAACGAAAACATTCCCCCCCGACCTCACCCCTAGCCCCACTCCGGTGAGGGGAGCCAGAGTGGAAATAAGTTTAAACATCGCCGTTGCAGTGCGATCTTTCACTGCTTTATAACATCCCGGCTGATTCAATTCGTGTGAACTCAATCCAGTTCCTGCAGCTGGAGAATACGGTTGAATGGAATAACCTTTGTACAATAAATCTTTTTTATAAAGATTCTGCAACAACCACCAAACACTTTCGATGTAGGTGTTTTCATAGGTGACATATGGATGTTGCATATCCACCCAATAACCCATGATGCGTGTCAATTCTTCCCACTTGTCGGTGTATTTCATTACTTCATTGCGACAAGCCGTGTTGTATTCCTCAATGGAAATTTTCTTTCCGATATCTTCTTTTGTAATGCCAAGTGTTTTTTCAACGCTCAATTCAATTGGCAATCCATGTGTATCCCAACCCGCTTTTCGTTTTACCTGTTTGCCTTTTAATGTTTGGTAACGACAAAAAAGATCTTTCAAAGCACGGCCCATCACGTGGTGAATTCCGGGCATTCCATTTGCAGAAGGAGGCCCTTCATAAAACACAAATGGTTCAGCGCCTTCACGACTGGTGACGCTTTTTTCAAAAACTTTTTTGTTATCCCAGTCTGCCAAAACTTTTTCAGCAATTGCAGGAAGGTTCAAAGACGAGAATTCAGGATACTTTTTCATTGGGCGTCAAAGATAGACAGGAGACTGGAAAAAATGACAGCGGTCGGCGGTCGGTGATCAAAAAAGTATCGAGAAAAGCTAAAAACCTTCGGGATCTCTTCAAAAACCTTGTGAATTTCAAGGAAAAATGGCAATGAAAAGGGGGAAAGAAAAAGGATTTATGCGATGATCTTATTTGCCAGTTAAACTTGGATCCAATCCGTAGAGTGTGTCGGTTTGCGGTTTTCCGAGTGAATCATATCTTTTCCAGACACCGACGGGAGAAAATTTATAAATATTGCCTTCCGCCTCTTTTTTTCCGGTCATAAAAAATGACATGCAAGTTCCGTTTCCCAAGGAATCGGTATCGAAAACCTGATGTGGTTTTCCATTGATGAAAAATTCTCGGCGTGTCATTCTTCCATCTTCTCCTCGACGACCAGTAACTTTTGGTTTTCCATTTTCATACCAAGAACGAAATTCTATCAAAACGCCATTTGCTGTTTTTGAAACGGCCTTCTTTTTGCTTGCGGAATACCAAGAGGTCCATTCGCCATCCGGTTTTCTATGGAGGTATGATTTCGTTTGCGCAATCGCTCCATTTGGGAAATAAATTTTTTCAAAAAAGGTGCTGTCTTTCAAATGTGATTCTGTTGGAGCGGAAAGAATGGCAACTAAAATGGAGTTGTCGGTAATTACCTTGAAACAAGTATCGTGTTCTTCAAAAATTTCCCATTGAACTGTCTTTTCGTTATAAATCATTTCTCCCTGCGAAGTGATGACGCGTTTTTTCCCGCAGGAAATTAGAAGCAGGGGGATTGTTAGAAGGATGAGAAACTTTTTTAATAAGGGAGTTGAAAGGTTGAAAAGTTGAAAAGTTGAAAGGTTTTTTCGTAATGTTTTTGATTGAGATTTCATTTATTAATAGATTTTATTTTTTTCAACTTTTCAACTTTTCAACTTTTCAACTTTTCAACTTTTCAACTTTTCAACTTCCAACCTTAACCAACTTTCATTATTAAACAGTAGCGATTACTTTCAATTCGATGGCGATTGGAGTGGGGAGGCAGTTGATTTCTATTGTGGTTCGGCAAGGAGGGTTTTCGGAAAAAGATTCGGCCCAGATTTTATTGAATATTGGAAAATCGTCTTTCATGTTGGTGAGGAAAACGGTGACGTCGACAATTTTATTCCAGGAACTTCCTGCGTCTTCGAGGATGAATTTCACATTTTGAAAAACGCTTCGGCATTGTGTTTCGATATTGTAGGAAATGATTTTTCCATTGGCATCGAGTTCAACTCCGGGAATTATTTTTGTTCCTTTTTCGCGTGGGCCGACGCCAGAAAGAAAAAGTAGATTGCCAACACGTTTTGCATGTGGATACAGGCCTACCGGTTCTGGCGCTTTGGAAGAATTGATGGAATTTTCTGACATGGGGTAAAGATAATGTGCAAATGTGCAGGTGTGCAGATGTGCAGATGAAAAAGGTTGAGAATTTGATGGACTTGAGAATTTCCATTTTGAATAGTGGATATTGAAAGGAAATCATTTCAACCACTTCGATATTCGTTGTTCGATATTTTTTTTTGCGTGAGCCCACCTACGCTGAAATAGCTTCGGCGGACGATGGGATGTTTGAGTTTTAAAAAATGCGTGAGGGATAGTAGCGGTTACCCCGCAGCAGCTATGAAAGTGCGTGGCGCGAGGAGTAAAAGCGGATAGCCCGACCCTTGGGGCACGCACGAAAAAGATTACCGATTGTTTGATTATCCCAAAGGGACCACTATGTGGCAGATTACCGATGAAAAAGAAGGAAGTCAAATAAATTTGGAGGTCAATTTTTCATAATGTTTTTTTATTCGACTACCGCTTTTTCTTGAAGGCCATGATGACAAATACAATTAGGAGAATTCCCATGACGAGGGCGAGGACCCAAACTACAAAACGATCGTTGTGTTTTTCATTGGTGATTTGTACGAGGACTGGTTTTTCAGGAAATTTCAAATTGTAATTTGTGGTGAGAAAATCAATTTGTTTGCTTCCGATTCCTTCCCATGCAATATCACGAATGACACCGGTGAATTCATGACTGTCCAATATTTGAGAATATTCTTCGTCGGAGAGTTTGTCGAATGATAAAATGACTTTTATTGGATCGCCTTCTTTCCAATTTTCATTGACCATTGGAATAAAAACAGAAGTTGATTTTGTTGTTGATCCTCTGTTTGTGGTGGTGGTTGTTTCTTCCAATGATTTGTCGAGAACCAATCCGGAAATGGAAATGTTTTTTGTTCCCAAATCTTTTTTCTCAGCAACTTCAGTTACTGTTGCATTTGCAAATCCGTGATCCAAATAGTGGTGGATTTGTGGATATAAAATGCCACACATCACCAACATGACAATGCTGATTACAGCAAACGGCGCCCATTTTTTAGGATTGGCGGTTTTCATGATTTTGAATGCTTCCGCTTCGGAAAGATGGTTGAGACTTTTCGTTGGGAAACGATCATTCAATTCCTTCATCAATTCTGTAAAACCCATTTCGGCGGGCGTGGAAAAAACCTGAACTTTTTTTGATTTGCCTTTATCGTCGGTGTATAAAAAAAAGACGGAACGATATTGGTCATTATCGAACATATAGTAGTTCTGAAGATTTGCCAATTGAAAATCCTTCTTGATGAAAGGCCCCATTTTTATTTTGACAGAAAAATCGTCAATGGAAACTGAATTTTTGGCTGCGAAATAATTGAAGCTGAATTCTTTCATAGAGTGGAGTTCTTATTGGATAAATGTAAGAATTCATTGACAAAAACACATTTTAAGAATTATTAAGTAACAGGCAAGTAAGAAAATCAGAAATTCATTTTGCCACGACGGTTCTTGGCCTATCTTTACATTTAGCTCCACAAAAAAAGCCAAAATGAAAAAAATCTTTACTTCAATTTTTGTTTCCGTAATGCTGCTGGGTTTTTCCGCAAAAGCACAGCTCACCTTGACCACCGATAGTATTCTTCAACTCTCCACGTGTGCCGGAGGAAATATTATTGTGCCTTACACTGTAACGGGAGGTTCTTACAATTTCGGAAATGTTTTCACTGCGCAACTTTCGAATAGTTTCGGACAGTTTACCAATCCTGTAAACATTGGGACGATGTTTTTCTGGCAGAGTGGTGTGGTGTTTTGTACCATTCCCGCCAATACAAACTTCGGATTTTTCTATAAAATCAGAGTGATCGCAAGCAACCCTGCTGATACAGGAACTGCTTGTCCGAATACCTTGATCATTACACAAATTGCACAACTCAATCAGATTGTTTCCAATCCAGGAGATACGATTTGTGTTGGCGATTCCACAACACTTACTGCGCTTACACCTGTGTCGTCCTACTCGTGGTCGACGGGTGACACAACGCAATCCATTACAGTCAATGCATCCGGAATTTATACCGTTACGACAACTGATATTCTAGGATGCCAGAGTACAACGAGTGATACTGTTGTGGTGCAAACTTGTTCGGGAGTTATGGAAAATGATTTGTCGAATGCGATTTCCGTTTTTCCGAATCCTGCATCTGGGAAATTGAATTTCAAATGGAACGCGAGTGGTACGGAATATTTGAATGTTCATTTATACAATTCGATTGGTGCGGAAGTTTTGCGCGGAGAAAAAATAAAAGTGAACAGCGTTACCGAAAATCAAATTGACATTTCGCAATTGTCATCAGGAATTTATATGCTGGTAATTGACAATGGAAATGTTCGGGTGACGAAAAAGATTGTTGTGCAATAAAACAATTTATGATGATGTACCTGAATTGTGGATTCATTCTTTGATTTTTCATATCATCTTCTTAAAGCGTATTTTGATTTTTTCTGATGATAGAAGGAAGGGTCGTGGGATTGAATATCCAACATTAGCCTGCTTTTGTGCTTGGTGGGTGAAGGAATTCGATTAGTTTTGATGGAGACCTTATTTCAAACACCAGCTACAACATTTAATCCTTTTATTATAAGCAACGCAATGAAAAAATGTTCATTCCTTCCCCTGTTTGTCTTTTTTGTAATTCTACTCATGCATCCCGTTACTGGAAAAGCATTTGATGGAAATTCGTGGAGCGCGAACTGGTCGACGCCAAAAGCTTTCATTGAGAACAAGGGGCAATTTACAATTCCGCGAGAAGCTCATGCTGTTGTGCCCGTTTTGTATGCGGCAGATGGAAATGGAAGCATGATTTATTTTACGGCTTCGGGAGTGACTTTCACTTTCATGGAAAAAACGCCAAAGCAAAATAAAGCTGGAGAAGAGAATGAAGCCAAGGAGAGAAAGGAAGGGAATGCCATTGTGAAAAAGGATATCAAATATTTTGAATGGGAAGGTGCAAATGCAAATGTTGAAGTTGTTGCGGAGGATTTAACTTCTGATTATTTCAGTTATTCGTTTAAACAAGGACAAGAGGAAAGAGCAATCAATTTTGTTAAGGGATATAAAAAACTGATTTACAAAAACCTTTACCCGAACATTGATGTGGAATATGTTTTTCATCCCGATGGAGGAATAAAGTATTCACTTATCCTACATCCAGGAGCAGACGTGTCGGTGGTAAGAATGAAATACAACGACAAGATTTCACTTGAGAATGATGGTGATGTAAACATTAGTACAAAATTTGGAAACATCATTGATCACGCGCCCTTGACTTTTTATTGTGGAAATAAAGATCAGGTCATTGATTCGCGTTTTGTAAAAACAGGAAAAACAATTTCTTTTCAATTGGAAAATTATGACAAGAGCAAAACCGTCATCATTGACCCATGGACACAAAATCCTGTTTTGAATAATGGGAAAAAAATATGGGAAACTGAAACGGATGCTAGTGGAAATGTTTACATCTATGGTGGTGATATGCCAATTAAATTATTGAAATATAATTCAACGGGAACACTGCAGTGGACTTTCATACCTGTTTCTCCAACATGGGATTCTACGAATTATTGGATTGGCGGATTTATCACATCACCAACTGGAGACTCCTATATGACAACAGGATCAAATGGTGAAATAAGAAAAATAAATACAGGAGGGACACAAATTTGGTACAACAATCCAAACGCATTGCTGAGCTATGAATATTGGAGCCTCGCCTTTAATTGTGATCTCACTAAATTGGTTGTAGGAGGAAGTAAAATGACATCGTTTTTCCCAACTACAACTATTAGAGGAACAATCATGGACATCAATCTTGGAAGTGGTGCTGTACTCACTACAAAAATTGTGGGTTATGGTGCTGTCCTTTCCTTTCCACCGAACATTCAGGAAGTTAGTTCTATTTGCTTTGCGCCCAATGGGAATTATTATTTTTTGACATTGGATACACTTGGTTCAATTAATACCGCGTTGACAACAATTAATTTCAAAGTGGGAACCGGTTATACTTTCGATTATTATATCCCTGGTTATGGATTGGGAACCAAACAACCCATCAGTGCTATTCGTGCAAACTCAACTGCAGTTTATACACTGAATGGAGGAGCTGTTGAGAAAAGAGATTTGAATACAGGCGCAGTTACGGGAACGGCGGTTATACCGGGAGGATCTTATACAAATACAGCTTTTGGAAGAAAAGTGAATGGTAATGGAGGGCTTGATATTGACGCAAGCGGAAATGTATATGTTGGCTCTGTTAACCAAGTGTTGAAATACGATGGCAATCTGAATTTGTTAAACACTTATCCAACATCCTTTGCTGTGTATGATGTCGATGTGAATAGCAATGGGGAAATTGCTGCCTGTGGATTTGGGGGTGGTAATGGTTACATACAAACCATCAATGTTTCAGCGGGAGCTCAAATGCCTTACACTTGTGTTGTTTCAAACTTGTCTGCAACATCTACATCGACAAATGTTTTGTGCAATGGTCAATGTACTGGAACCGCATCTGTAACAGCAAGCGGCGGAACATCTCCGTACACCTACGCATGGTTGCCTTCTGGAGGCACTGCCGCATCTGCAAGTTCACTGTGTGCGAATAATTATACTTGTACGATAACAGATAATGTAGGAGCGACAGTAACTCAAAGTTTTGCTATAACACAACCAACGGCAGTGACGGCAACGCAATCACAAACAAATTTGTCATGCAATGCCATTTGTAATGGAACAGCTGCAGTTGTTGCTTCGGGTGGAACGCCAGGTTATACCTATGCATGGCTACCTTCAGGAGGGAACACTGCAAATGCAAACAGTTTATGCAATGGAAATTATACTTGTACCATTACGGATGCAAACAGCTGCCCAATAACTAAAACATTCAGTATTACACAACCAACACCAATATCCGCAAGTGCCACCGCCACATCTACGGGATGTAGTGCAAATACAGGATCAACAACGGTTACTGCAAGTGGAGGAACTGGAATTTTATCTTATAGTTGGTCGCCTTCTGGAGGAACAAATGCCACTGCAAATAATTTATCCGCTGGTGTTTATACGGTAACTGTTACAGATGCCAATGGATGCACACAAACAGCAAATGCAAACGTTACGAGTACGGGTGGTCCAACAGTAGGTGTTCAATCTACAATAGATGTTACTTGTTTCGGAGGAACAAATGGTTCAGGAACAATTTCAGCAAGTGGCAATGGGCCGTTCACTTATATGTGGTTGCCTTCTGGAGGGAATGCGGCAACAGCCATTAACCTTGGCTCAGGAACCTATTCTATTACAGTCACTGACGCTGGAGGTTGTGTTTCAATACAAACACTAACCATTACATCTCCTACACAATTATTGACAACTCCAACATCTACCCCTGCAACTTGTGGAAATACAAATGGAACAGCCGATGCCGTTACAAGTGGCGGAACAGGACCTTATACTTATTTGTGGAGCAATTCAGCGTCGAGCGCAACACTTACTAATATTGCAGGAGGAACTTATTCAGTTACAGTAACTGATGCTAATGGTTGCACTGCAGTAGGAACAATTGTGGTTGGAAATACAGGAGCTCCTGTTGTGGCAGTTTCGTCTGCTGTAAATGTTTTATGTTTTGGTGAATCAACAGGTTCTGCGGGGGTAAATGCATCTGCAGGTTCACCCCCATATACTTATTCTTGGTCACCAATAGGAGGCAATGCAGCAAACGCAAGCAATCTAACAGCTGGCACCTATACAGTCTCCGTTACAGGAAGTGATGGTTGTATTCAAACACAAACATTGACTTTGACACAACCACCAACGGCTGTCCAGTCGACCAGCGCGACGGTTCCGGAAAACTGCAGTGATGGTGATGGGATTGCATCTGCAACAGCGAGCGGAGGAACGCCTGGGTATACTTATCTATGGAGCAATAGCTCCTCTAATGACACAATCAATAGTTTATCTGCAGGATCCTATTCTGTAATTGTGACGGATGCAAATGGTTGCACGACTTCTTCAACCGTAGTTGTTACCAGTACAGGAACGGCCACCGCAAATGCCGGTGCAACAGTTACAATTATTGCTGGACAAAGCACGCAGTTAAATGGAGCGGGTGGAGTAACCTACAATTGGTCACCAGCAACAGGATTGAGTTGTACTAGTTGTCAAAATCCAATAGCATCACCGACAATCACTACAATTTATACCTTGACGGTTACAGATGCAAACGGATGTTCAGCAACGGACACAGTAACCATATTTGTGGATATTGTTTGTGGAGAAGTTTATGTGCCGAATGCATTCTCTCCAAATGGAGATCACCAAAACGATGTGTTTTTTGTGAGAGGAGCTTGCATTAAGTTCATGCAGTTTGATATTTATAATCGTTGGGGTGAAAAAGTTTTCTCCTCAACAGATCCAAGTGCGGGATGGGATGGCACCTGGAGAGGTGACGCTTGCGAAGCGGCTGTGTTCAATTATGTCCTTCGCGCAACCTTGCTCGACGGAACGCCAGTCGAAAAACAAGGCAACATCTCTTTGGTAAAATAATCAAGATTGAAATTTAAAAGGGTTGGAAATAAATATTAAAAAACGATCATTCAACTACCAACAAAAACAATTAGATTTTGCAAGATTGAAAATGACAAGAATAATAATTCAAATCATGAAAAAATTTAAATTACTTTTTACTGCCGTTTTTTTACTGCCGCTTTTTTCTTTGGCACAAGACATTCACTTCTCACAATTGACAGAAACACCCTTGTTATTAAACGCTGCACAAGCTGGAATGTCACATAATTTTCTTGCCATTATCAATTACAAGGACCAATGGCAACATGTAAGTAATACGCCTTATCGCACTTTCAATGTAGCAGCTGATATGGCGTTCATGAAAAAATCAAACGGAAATCATCTTGGTGTTGGACTTAATGTTTTTTCTGACAAGGCTGGTGATGGTGGAATGGGAACCACAACGGGTCAATTACAATTGTCTGGAGTGCTTTCTATGAATGACAACAATTTGATTTCAGCAGGACTGTCTGGTGGATTTGGACAACGTAGTTTGAATTATGATAAATTGCAATGGGACAATCAATTTGTTGGAGGCGCATATGATGCAACCGCTTCTTCCTTAGAGCCAGCAACTTTTTCAAATCATACTTATACGGATTTTGGAGCAGGAATCGCGTGGTTCTATGGTAAAGGTCATGCAACATTGAGTTCTAATGACGCCATGACCATAAATGCAGGATTATCAATTCAACACATTAACAAACCTGCATATAGTTTTTATGGCAACAACGATATTCGTTTACCTATGAAAATTGTTGCACATGGAAATGCTGATATTGGAATTAAAAATCACAACCTCATTCTTGAGCCTGGATATATAGTTATGCTCCAAGGCGGACATCATGAAATAAATGCAGGCGTTTTATGCAAATATGTAATGCAAGACGCCTCCCATTACACAGGAAGAAAAAAACCAGCTGCATTTGTCTTGGGAGCTTATTATCGTTTCGGTGATGCTGTGAATTTGGAAACGGCGTATGAATTTTCCGAATATAGAATAGGCTTCAGTTACGATATTAATTTATCAGACCTTAATGTTGCAAGCAAATCCCGAGGAGGATTTGAAATTTCCCTTCATTTCATGACCCCCAATCCATTTGGGAAAGGGGCGACTTCAAAATTATTTGATTGATGATGTTGCTTTCAAGATTAAGATTTTAATTTGCTGATAGTTATTACAAAGCAACAGTAATTAAAATATTTTTTTGAAAGATTGTTGTGCAATAAAACAATTTAGGATTAAGGATTAAAAATTAAGGATTGGAGCCAAAATTTAGCCACACAACCTTTGATTTTTAATCCTTAATTGTTTTCCTTATTCAACAGAATCATTTATTTATCAGGGATAATTGTCTTTTTATTTTGGACATTCATCCACTTTTCCATTGGTATTTGGTTTCGCCTTTTTCTTGGACATTTTTCCTGTTGGGAACAAAGGAATTTTCAGTGCAAAATAAAGATCTGCAGTATACGTCTTGTAATTTTTAAAGACCAAAGGAAGAACATTTGTTGTTCCAATTACAAATGGACCAAATCGGAATCCTGTTCCTACGGTTAAATTTCCCAAGCGAGAAAATGAAACAGGCACCCACACGCCATACCATCTTTTTTCCCAACGTGGTGTTACGCTCAGACGTGTCAATTCATGAACTTTTCGCCCATCGGTATTTCTCAAATAGATTCCTGTGTAAGCGGTTGCATTCACATACAAATTTTCTCTTACCATATAATCGTATTGCAAATTCAAGGCAAATGGAAGGCGCATCCACATTCCTTTTCCTTCTTTGCTCCCGTGTGATCGAAGTTCAAACAAATCATACAGCGGTGTAGGGGAAGTAGGATTCCAAACCTTATTATTATAATCCCAAAGATTTGTTTTGAGTGCATATTGATCGCTGAATTCTCCATAGCGAAAATGCACAAAACCCAAATCCACCAATGAAATTCCTATGCGATATTTATACACAGGCCGTTGACGGAATCCAGGCCAAGGCTTTTCTTTTTTTCTGTCCTTTTCATCTTTCTGTAACTCCGATGGTCGGTATTCGTAAATGATTCCACCATCAATTCCAAGGCCTGGATTAAATCCCATTTTCCACGAAGGTTGATTCGAAGAATTGAAAGTGAAATTGTTAGAAATTCCAAAATCAGCATTTGCCCTTGCGATGGAAACTGTAGTATCATTTCTGATATTATATCCCATGTCATTCACAAATGCATACATGGCACCAAGTCCAAGTAAAAATTTAGGACGAACACCAACAGCAACAAAACGGTCTGCACCCGTCCAAATTGTTTTGGCATAAGTTCCACCAATTTCCAACCAACTCAGCGCAGTTACACCAACATGACGATTGTAAAAAGTGCGTTCGTAGTGCGGAGGGTCTTTCAAATCAAAAACAAAAAAATGTGCGAGATCTTTTGAAACACCGTCCACATTTGCATAGGAGCGGATTTTCATATCAATTCCCCAACCTGTTTTTCCATTGGAGAACATCACGCCCGGCAATAAAATTTCATTGCGTGCAAAAGCCGCTTTTTTTGTATTTAGGCTTCGCAAAATCATATCCTTCGTGCCAAAATTCACATTTATAGAAGAGCGCTTAATTCCGACATAATTATTTCCCACTTCAAGTCCACCACCACACAATAGAATGTCGGTGCTGTAAACATTATCAGCAAGTGATGCGGGATTGTAAGTTGCGCCAACAATTCCTGCATAATTACTATGTCCATATCCAAGAAAATCTTGGGCGAATGAAGAAATGGTAATAGAGGAAAAAAGGATTAGAAAAAAAAATCTCATAATTATTAATAGCCTTAGAATGATTACGAAGATAGGAAAACCAAATGGGCGTTTGGTGGGATTACGAATGATTGAATTCTTGTTTTTTTATCCTCTGTTTTTTGCAAAATGGGTAGACGCGTGCAGTCATAAAAAACCCATCTTGTTTTGACAAGATGGGCAAAAGTGGAGGAGGTGGGACGATTGTCGAATCAGTTTTGGGAGGATTTGGAATTGTTGATGAAAGAATAATTAAATAAACCTTTTCTGCGAGAATGCTTTCCCTGATCCCGACTTTAAATATTTTTCAAAAGCATAAGCTTTGTATTTGTCATTAAAGGCAAAGTAATTATGCAATTCAAAAGGTAAACGGGATTTTGTGTAAAGAATTTCCCCTCGATTATGCCGTTTCATTCGATCATTCAGATCACTAGTACAACCCGTATAAAATGTACCATCGTTACACTTCAATAAATAGACAAACCAAAATTTCGTGTTTTCTATAAGTGGACTGTGTCCACCGTAGCCGTCCGAAGCCATGCACTGAAAAAGTATTTAGTAAAACAAAAGCCCTCCTACGCTTGAAAAAAGCTTCGGAGGGCGAAGGTGGAGAATATCGGAGTCGAACCGATGACCTCCTACATGCCATGCAGACGCTCTAGCCAGCTGAGCTAATCCCCCTTTGCTGTAAAAATAGATATTTCATCCTTGTAAATCTATTGAACAAAAGAACAATGTAGATTAGCCGGTCAAAGATTGTGTTTTGAAAAGAGCAGCGCTACTTACATTTTTCACTCTTAGTTTTTCATTGCTTCATGCGCAATGGTTTGTTGGTGTGAAATTCATGGGACTATCATTTCATCCAGGAAAAATTACAAATGGAAAATTATTTCTTCACCCCATAGGTAAAAACAAACGTTTTGCAATGAATTTCGGCTTAGGTGTAGGAATTGAATATAAATTCAACAATTATATTTCAGTGAAACTTGATCAAGTTGCTTTTCATGATTGTGCTGGAAAATTTGCCGGTATGTCGATGATTAATTTGCGGTACACACAAAACCTGGGAGTCCTCGGAAATGGAAGTGTGGGCATGGGACCTTTTTTCTATTACAGAAAAAATTGGAACATAATTCCGAATTATATGGATGAAGGTTATTTTAAAATTTCAAAAAACAATGCGTGGCAAACAAAATTTGTGTGGTATGGTGGAGAATTAGAACACAATTACCCACTTAGAAATGGACTGGATCTTTCAACAAATATTCTTCCAGGAATTCCTGTGGTGTACGCCCTCGCATCTGGCTTGCGATTTTCTAATTCAAAATAGTTATTCCATTGGTAATTTTCGGATTTTGAAATTTCTTCAATAAAAAAAGCATCACCATTTTCCACCACCACCAACACCTCCAAAACTTCCGCCGCCGAATCCACCAAAACCACCTCCGACACTTCCACCACTGCCACTGAATCCTCCCATACCACCGCCATGTGATGCACATGAAATAAGCGCATCCGCAAAAGCCCCATACGAAGGAAAAAATTTGTTCAACCAACCCGGCGCACTTTCACTTCCATTTACCATTTCAGCTGTGGCCGCCCAATTTTTTCCCTCGTTCGTCATCAAGTAAATAATAGCATCTTCATCCTCATCCAATGCGCCAACGAAAGAAACAAGGTTATTGAAATGATTATTCTTCAGCCAATCCATTGCCTCTTGGTTTCCGTAAATTAAAACATCTGTCAAGGCCGCCAACTCCTTATTGTCATTTGCCATCAACCAATCAAAAGCCTCGTCGTCCCTCTTAATGGCTGATGACAAGGCTTTCATTGCAATGTTGGAATATTCTTTTTTGTCGCGATTGCTCATGGCTTTTGAATTATTATGATAGTGCGAATTTAGTCTTCAGCAAGAATACAATATCTTTCTAGGTGGAAAAATTGAAAGATATTGTACAATATTTCTTTCCAGCCAACGACTATAACAAAAACTAAACAACATAACCATTATGAAAATCGCAGTTCTAGGTACAGGCGGAGTCGGTCAGGCAATCGCAACAAAATTGATTAACGTTGGACATGAAGTGAAAATGGGTTCACGTACTTCCAACAATGAAAAAGCATCTGCATGGGTTGCAAGTGCTGGATCAAAGGCTTCGCAAGGAACGTTTGCGGAAGCGGCAGCTTTTGGAGAAATCATTTTCAGCTGTACAAAAGGTGATGCCACATTGAGTGTTTTGAAATTGGTGGGTGAAAACAATATGGATGGAAAAATCCTAATTGACATTTCCAATCCACTCGACTTCTCGAAGGGAATGCCACCTACACTTTTCATTTGCAATGATAATTCCTTGGGGGAAACTATTCAGACAACTTATCCAAATGTGAAAGTTGTGAAAACATTGAATACGATGAACAGCGTTGTGATGGTCAATCCCGCTTTAATTCCTGGAGACCATAGTGTTTTTGTCTGTGGCAATGACGCGAATGCAAAAACAGAAACAAAAAAATTGCTCAACTCTTTTGGCTGGGCCGACAAGAACATCATTGATGTAGGTGATATCACCAATGCGCGTGGAACTGAACAATTGCTCCCAATTTGGATTCGACTTCTAGGTGTAATGGGACACGCAAATTTCAATTTTCATATTGCCAAATAAATTTTCAATTATTAATTTCCTGTTTTATCAAATATAGGAACGCCAAATCCAATTGGTAAATCTTATATTTGGTAAAACAATTTTTCTTGACCGACTCCAATTCATTAGCTTCTAGCATTGATTGGCAAAGCGAAATGAAACGCATTGCCACCAAACACCATATCATTGTTTGTTGGGTGGCAATTGTTCTCAACCCACTTTGGTCCTTGTCCGACTATTTTACAATTCCTGCTTATTGGCAATCGTTTTTGATTATTCGATTGTCTATTGCATTCCTCACATTGATGGCAGTGCTGTTTAGGAACAAAATAAAAATCAGTACGGAACTTTTGATTTTTATCCCAGTGTTCGGAATTTCAATTCAGAACGCGTACATGTGGAGTGTGATGGATATTCCCATGTTACAGAAACACGTTTTCGCTTACATGGCACTTTTCATTGGTGCAGGAATGCTCGTATTGTGGAAACCAATTTGGTCCATCATTGTTGTCGGACTTTCTTTTGTTGCGAACATTGTTTTTTTTATTGAATTCAGTCCCCTTACCTCGCAGGAAATTTTAAGTCATGGCGGACTGTTGATTGGAACAGTCGCTTTGTTTTCTATGGTGTTGATTCAAACGCGTTATTCATTGACAAAGAGAGAAATCATTGCACGACTTTCATTGGCAGAATCCAATAAAATTCTGGTTGAACAGAAACACATCATTGAAGAAAAAAACAAGGATATTACGGCCAGCATCAACTATGCGAAAAGAATTCAAGAAGCAATTCTTCCTTCCGCGGAATTGAAAGAAAAATTATTTCCCAATTCGTATGTTTATTTTCAACCAAGGGATATCGTATCAGGAGATTTTTATTGGTACACCGAAAAAAACGGCAAGAAATTAATTGCTGCATGCGATTGTACTGGACATGGTGTTCCCGGTGCGTTCATGAGTATGATTGGAAACGCTTTTCTGAATCAAATTGTCAATGAAAAAGGCGTGACGAAACCTTCTGAAATTTTGAATCAGTTGCGTGAATTGATTATTGACGCTTTGAAGCAAAAAGGAACTTCTGGTGAAAATCAGGATGGAATGGATATTTCACTTCTTGCAATTGATGAGAAAAACGAAACGATTGAATTTGCGGGCGCGAACAATCCATTATGGCTGATCACTAAAAATTCAGAAGCAGAGCAAATCACAGAGATTAAAGCGGACAAACAACCTATTGGAATTTATTCTGGTTCGCCAAAACCATTTACAAATGTTGAATTGAAATTAAATAATGGCGACACGTATTATATTTTTACCGATGGTTATGCCGATCAAATGGGAGGCCCAATTGGGAAAAAATACAAATACAAACCGTTCAAGGAACAATTACTTTCCATTCACAAATTGTCCATGACGGATCAGGAAGTGCGCATAAGAAAAAATATCCTTGAATGGAAAGGTTCATATGATCAAACAGATGACATTCTTGTAATTGGAATAAAAGTTTGACAAAAAAATAATGCGGATTTTTTTACGCGTAAATTGGTGAAACGAACAAACATTAAAAAACAAATTTTCATGAAAACAAAAATTGCAATTACCACATTTATTTCCCTGCTGTTTTTTGCAGGAATAAATCTTCAGGCGCAAACAATTGAAAATGGATCACATTCCACCACAGGATATATCAATTCAAATGGTACCATTGAAAACTCCTCTCATTCCACAGCGGGATATATTAAGAATGATGGAACCATTGAGAATTCATCGCACTCCACCATCGGCTACATTCGCAGCGATGGCACAATCGAAAACTCTTCGCACTCGACCGTTGGTTATGTTAAAGATGATGGAACAGTCGAAAATTCATCTCACTCCACAATCGGTTATGTTAAAGATGATGGAACAGTTGAAAATTCATCTCATTCCACAATCGGCCACGCTTCAGGTGTAAATAGAGATTGGGCTGCAGTTGTGTTTTTCTTCTTCAGCTTCGATTAAGTTTTTACGAATTGCGAATTTATTTCGAATGAATTCGTAATTCGTACACTTAGTTTTTCCTCTTGTAATAATATTTTTCTTCCTTAACCGTTAGGATCAATTGATCACCGGCAGCATCAAATTCATAAGCAAAATTTACTTTTTTACCCTTGTCGCCTGCAATGCAACAATCGCTTATTGTTCCTGTAATATTCGTTCCATTGCTGTAGGCCAAAAAGTAGCTTGGACAGCCGTACCCTTTTTGCTCATCATACGATAATGCGCCCATAGAGATTTTATTTCCTGCAGAAAAACTAATGAAAACAAAATCCAAATCAGGCATTGGCGCGTAAGGTGAAGAGGTAGCATCTTTTACCCACTCCCAATTTCCAACGAGTTGATCCTTTTCATCTAACACAGCGTACTTTGATGTTTGTGACCTTAAGGTTACCGAAACAAAAACTGTTAGTACAAGAATGGAAATCAATTTCATTTCTTAAAGATAGGAATTCAAAAACACTTTTGTTGCTCGTAATTTTGCTGAATACGCAATTTGTTCCCTCTAGTAATTCGTACCTTTACGAAAATTAAAATCAACTTGGCAAAGTTTCGTCTCGACGTAGAATATGAATATGATTTTTTCCTGATAGGAATTTCCTGTCACGAAAAACCATATCGTCTTTGCTGGGCAATTAACAAAGCCCTGGAGATCGAGATGACCGTTTCGAAATCTTTGTCGATTTCCTTGAAAAAAAATGAAGCAGCTTCTGAATTTCCTCTTTTTGAAATGGGAAGTAAGGAAAACGAAACCTCGTATGCACTCATCTCAAATAAAATGGATAGCGATGTGCTTATTCCAGAACAAAATCAGGCGGATTACTTTTTCATAATCAAAGGACCTTTCCATGAAACGGACTTGGAGGAGATGATGAAAAAAATCAGAGAAATTTCATTTGTCCTTATGACCTATCGGATCAATCCAGATCAACTTAAGTCAAAACAAAATCTTTTATTCTAAATAAAAAATGTCTGCAAGAGAAAACACCATCGAACGCGTACAATACAACAGAACGAAAATTGTTGCCACATTGGGGCCAGCGTCCTCATCACCCGAGATGTTGGAAGAAATGGCAAAGGCCGGATGTGATGTTTTCAGAATTAATTTTTCACACGCTGATTATGCGGCCATCGAAAATCAGATCAAACACATTCGTGAAATCAATCGTAAACTAAATATTCACACTTCCATTCTCGGCGATTTGCAAGGACCGAAATTGCGCGTCGGTGAAATGGAAAACAATGGTGTGGAATTGGTTGATGGTGCAGAATTTATTTTCACGACCAACAAAATGATTGGAACGGCACAAATGGCGTTCATGACCTATCAGCAATTTCCAAAAGATGTGAAAGCTGGAGAATTCGTTTTGATCGATGATGGAAAATTGGTTTTGCAAGTCACTTCCACCAATGGAAAAGATGAAGTGAAAACAAAAGTGATGCATGGAGGAATACTCTCATCGAAAAAAGGAGTCAATCTTCCCAATACAAAAGTTTCGCTTCCTTGTCTTACCGAGAAAGATATTAAGGACTTGGATTTTATTTTGAAACATGAATTCGATTGGATCGGACTTTCCTTTGTTCGTTCTGGTGCAGATATTGTTGAATTGAAACAACTCATCAAAAAAATAAATCCACTTAGCAAATCCAAAGTCATTGCAAAAATTGAAAAACCAGAAGCAATTCTCGATATAGAAAATATCATTCGAGAAACGGATGCGCTTATGGTTGCACGTGGCGATCTCGGTGTAGAAGTGCCCATGCAGCGTGTTCCCGTTTTGCAGAAAATGCTTGTGAAAAAATGTCTCGAAGCTTCCATCCCTGTAATTATCGCAACGCAGATGATGGAAAGTATGATCACCAATATTTCTCCTACACGCGCTGAAGTGAATGACGTGGCCAATTCTGTTATGGATGGCGCCGACGCCGTTATGCTAAGTGGAGAAACATCCGTTGGAAAACATCCCGCAAAAGTTATCGAGGCCATGTCGAAAATCATTACGCAAGTGGAAGAGGAGCACGATATCTATTACCTCGATCGCAAACCGTTTTTTTCCATGACCGACCGTTTTCTCTCCGATAACATATGTTATGCAGCAACACAACTTTCAAAACAGGTGGATGCAACAGCAATTATTACCATGACACATTCGGGTTACACGGCATTCCGCGTGGCGAGTTATCGCCCAAAGGCAAACGTTTTTGTGTTCACCGACAATTACAGCATTCTTTCTCAACTTAGTTTGGTCTGGGGCGTCCGCGGATTTTATTACGACAAGAACATCAGTACTGACCATACGATCTCCGACATTAAATTTATTTTGAAAAGAGATGGATACATTGTTGAAAACGATTACATCATCAACATCGCAAGTATTCCATTGAGTGAAAAAGGAACAACAAATATGATCAAGTTAACTGCTGTGGAGTAGGAGCAGGGAGTAATAATTTTTCCAGAAACACCTTTCCTGCTTTTCGCTGCAAGGCCCCAACAGAACTGTTGGGGGCTTTTCGCTGCATTCAGGGCTATTTTCGATCATTTCAGTTTCAAAGAGATTTCAAGCCGCACGTAAGATTCATTTTTGTTTTGAATATCACCATTGCAAACTCGACATCCTATTGACATTGCGGAAATTTCCTTAAATTGCATTTCAAACAAAACAAACACATGAAAAAAATCTACGCTTTAGCAGCATTTGTATTTTTGGGAATAGCTGCCAACT
>CAIQQJ010000039.1 GCA_903873905.1 uncultured Flavobacteriales bacterium | reverse complement strand
TTTTTTTGTGTAGGCTAACTGTCATTGATTATCCAGATTTAAGAAACGCTGTGTCGCCGTGCCGCTGTGGCATCATTTTTTTTGCGTGAGGGATAGTAGTGGAAAGCCCGGAAGCCGTGGTGTTGGGTTTGAAAACCCGACACTGCGGCTGAGGACTTGGAACGAATAGCCCGACCCCCAACAGTACTGTTGGGGGACACGCTCTAATAAAAAGGAGGCAGGCAAAAAAACAGTTTTCAGTTGTCGGTCAGCAATTCACCAACTTTTCATCAGCACATTAGCAAATTTGCACATCAGCACATTTTTTTCCCAAATCGTGTGACTTTTTGGGTGACAATGCTTTATTCTCATGAAAACAGAGAATAAGTCTAATGTATCTTAGCGCCACCATGAGTATTGACACAAAATATCACGCCAGTCGCGAGCAGATTGCGGCTGAGGAGGCGGAGATAGAAGCGGCCAAGGGAAACCCCGCCAAATTCGCGCCTCTGTACAACCGCTATTACGCTCGCATACTTGGATTTGTATACCAGCGTGTGGAAACGAAAGATGATGCTTATGATATTACCGCGCAGACTTTTATTGCGGCGCTGGAAAATATTGGGAAATATAAATCTGTAGGCGTTCCGTTTTCGGCTTGGTTGTTTCGGATTGCGCTGAATGAACTGAGTCGTGGTTACAGAAAAGCGAAAGTTAGACAAGCGATAAGTATTGACGACACACAAATTGCGGATGTGTTGGGAGAATTGGGTGAAGAAAATACAGGAGTGACCGATGAGCGCTTGATGAAAGCGATACAACAATTGGAACCTGAAGAAATTCAATTATTAGAAATGCGATTTTTTGACAAGCGACCTTTCAAGGAGGTATGTGAAATATTGAATGTGACCGAAACTGCTGCGAAAGCAAGAGTTTACAGATTGCTAGAAAGACTAAAAACGATTTACACTGGATTACAATAATACAGCCATGAAAAATTACACAATAAAACGAAACCGTGAACCGCTGACGGAGGAAGATGTGAAGAAGGGGCAGGACTTTGACAAGTTCATGAAAACGTATTCGGCAACGAAACCGCCCTTTTTCAAGACGACGACATTTTACATGAGCGTTGTAGCAGTTGGAATTGTGATTGCAGTTGGAAGTTATTTTCTGATTACCAATTCCGATGAACAGAAAAAAACCGAAACAGCTTTTGTGCAAGCTCCGTTGAATGGCATTGATATTAAGGATACTGTTTATCTAATGGATGCAGCGAGCGGAGGAGAATTCATTTACAACACAGGAACCATTATCCATGTTCCTGAAGGTGGATTTTTGGACAGTGCGGGAAATGTGGTGAAAGGGAATGTGGAAATTCATTACAGAGAATTTCACAATACTGCTGATATTTTTCTTGCAGGAATTCCAATGACGTATGATTCTGCCGGAACGAGATTTCATTTTGAATCGGCGGGCATGCTGGAAATTACAGCTTGGCAAAATGGAAAGCCATTGAAAGTGAATCCAAGTTCACCCTTGAAAGTGGCGATGGCTTCGAATACAAATGACAATAAATTCAATGTTTATTATTTGGATACTGTAAAGAAAAACTGGGATTTCATTGCCAAAGACAAAGCCGTTGTTGTTGGATTTGTTGCTGACACAACAAAGAAAAATGTTGCGGTAAATAATTCTCCAGTGTTGACACCACCGCTTGAAATTACAAAGGCGGATAAAAAGAAACACAGTTTTGTAATTAAATTCGATGCAAAAGAATTTCCCGAATTAGCTTCTTATGAAGGTGTTCGTTTTCAAGTGGACGAAAAGAAAACACCTTATAATACTGAAGATAAAAAAGTTGTTTGGGATGATGTGGCCATAGTTCGGAATGCAGATGGTGCCACTTACACAGTGACCTATACACATGATGTGAAAACGGCCATCTATATTACAGATGTAGTGGTTGATGCGGAAAATTACGCAGCGGCAAAAAAGATTTACGATCAGAAATATGCAGTCTATCAAGACCAATTGAAAAAGCAGCAAGAATTAAATCGTAAGCTGGAACATGAAACAGAAATTTCGTTGATGAATGCAGATGCAAAACGAATCTTTGTAAATGACACAACTTTGCGTGCAGCACTTGCCCGCAGGAACAGAATGTTTTCCGGTGGAAATGAAAAAGAAGATATGGTAGTGCGCGAATTTTTGGTAATGAATTTCGGAATTTGGAATTCAGATTGTCCTGCAAGTTTACCGGAAGGAAAACCCATGTTGGTAAAATTGATTGACAGTCGCACGAAAAAAGCTTTGGTTTGTGATCATGTCATACTGGTTGAAAAAGGACGCAATGCAATATTCACCTATTACGCTAGAGATTTGGCACAATTTCAATTCAACAAGGACGCTGAAAATTTACTTTGGGCGGTAACGTCAGATGGTAAACTTGCAGTTTGTTCTTCAGAGGATTTGCAGAAAATTGCCGGAAGGAGCGAAGCGAATTTGACGATGACGGTACAATCGGAAGATTTAAAAACAGCGGCGCAGGCAAGAGCGGTATTGGGAATTTAGATAGGCATAAGACTTGAGATAGGAGACATGAGAAAGGGAATCGTGTTGCTCCTATCTTAGTTTTTAAAATGGACACAAATTATTACTGCGGTTATGTTTTCGAAACAAAAATTCTTTTTTCTTTTTTCTATTCTGGCAATTGCATTCCGTATGCACGCGCAGCAAGATACTTTTTATGTGAAAGCTGTTGTTTCCAAAGTGAAAGTTTTTCCTGAGCGAACATTTTTATATGTGAATGAAAATAATTTATTCAGAATAACCTATACTGGAAAAAACAAGTTAGGGCGAATGGAATTGAAAGGTGGAAAAGTGGAAAAAATAGATTCGCTTTACAATTTGACAGCGACGGAAGGCACAAGTGCAATTCTTGTTATTTATGAAAAATTAAAAAACGGAACGGAAAGAATTGCATTTACCTGGAGCTACAAACTCTTCGGCAGAGAAGTCCCTCGTGTGAGTTTGGATGGTGTTCCGAATGATTCTGTGGAGGAAAAATTCACCATTATTGCCTTGGGAAAGTTGCGGGCCAAGCAGAAATATGGGAATGATACCTACACCATCACTTCATTTAAAATTTTCATCAAGAATGGAAATAAGTTTGATACCATCAGCACGAAAGGAAATCAATTGACGCTGGAAATGAAACGCAAGATTGATTCCATGGATGTACGGAAAAACGGAGGCATTTTGATGTTTGAAAATATTAAAGCAATTGGTCCTGGTGGAATTGAAATCGATTTGCCGCCTTTACGGATTTATATGCGGGACGAAAAGGTTCTGCAATGGGGTAATGGAGGATAAGGCTGCTCAAAACAGTAGATAGACAAACTCCTTTCTCCCGATTAGTTATTTCCAATCACTTCTAATCAATTATATCCGTTTGTAAACGTTTGATCAACGGATCAATTCATTTTACTTTTTAAGATTTGCGGCCCGTTCTGAAAACTCGGGAATGTAATATTGAATTGTACTTATGAAAAAGACAAATGCAACAATCATCCCAGATGAGCATCTGATCAACAAAATTTATTTTATCCGTGGAATGAAAGTCATGATTGATCGTGATCTTGCAGAATTGTATGGAGTGGAAACAAAAGTGCTGAAACAATCTGTCAAACGTAATCTTGATAGATTTCCATCTGATTTTATGTTTGAGTTAACAAGTCAAGAGTTTAAAGAGTGGAGGTCACAATTTGTGACCTCCATTTCGGACAAAAAGGGACTTAGATATCCTCCATTCTGTTTCACGGAACAAGGTGTAACCATGCTTTCGTCTGTATTAAACAGCAAACGTGCAATCGAAATTAATATTCGTATTGTACGCTTATTCATTCGCTTGCGTGAAATTGTTGTTTCGAACAAGGAAATATTATTGAAACTCGACCAACTTGAAAATAGGGTAGGAAAACATGATGTGGATATTGATGAATTATTTGAAGCAATAAGGAATTTGGCAAATCCTGAAGTGGAACCTAGAGAAGCGGTTGGATACAAATGGAAAAGAGGCAATTGATTTTAAAAATTATTTATAAAAAAGACAAAAGCGACAATTCTTGCAGATGAAAATCTGATCAATAAAATTTATTTTATCCGCGGAATGAAAGTCATGATTGATCGTGATCTTGCAGAATTGTATGGAGTGCTGACAAAAAATCTAAACCTGTCAGTGAAAAGAAATTCGGACCGATTCCCAATGGATTTCATGTTTCAATTAACAAAGGAAGAGTACGATTCTTTAAGGTTGCAAATTGAAACCTTAAAGCGTGGAGCTCATTCCAAATTTTTGCCTTATGCCTTCACTGAACAAGGCGTTGCAATGCTGTCCAGTGTTCTCAATAGCAAACAAGCTATCGCTGTAAACATCCAAATCATTCGTGTGTTCACGAAAATGCGCGAGATCATTAGTTCCAACAAAGAAATCTTGCTTAAACTCGACCAACTTGAGAAAAAGGTTGGCGCAAATAGCAATGACATCGATGATTTGTTTGATGCGATTAGGAATTTGGCCAATCCCGAAATTGAACCAAGAAAAGTTGTTGGATACAAATGGAAAAAAGGAATTTGATTTTAGAAATTTATTTATGAAAAAGACGAAAGCGACAATTAATGCAGACGAAAATCTGATCAACAAAATTTATTTTGTCCGTGGAATGAAAGTCATGATCGATCGTGATCTTGCGGAATTGTACGGAGTTCTGACAAAAAACTTGAATCTGGCGGTGAAAAGAAATGCGCATCGTTTCCCATTGGATTTCATGTTTCAATTGACAGAAGACGATTACCAAAACTTGAGGTTGCAAATTGAAACCTCAAGTTGGGGTGGAAATAGAAGAATGCCCTATGCCTTCACCGAACAAGGTGTTGCCATGCTATCGAGCATCTTGAATAGCAAACAGGCCATTGCTGTAAACATCCAAATCATTCGTGTGTTCACGAAAATGCGCGAGATTATTAGTTCCAACAAAGAAATCTTACTGAAGCTTGATCAATTGGA
>CAIQQJ010000038.1 GCA_903873905.1 uncultured Flavobacteriales bacterium | reverse complement strand
TCGAGTTTCTGCAGAAGCCGAAGGAGCGGGGCGATGAGTAGTATATTTCCTTTTTATAAAATGAGTTGGCCACGCATGATTCGGTATTGCGAAATTCAATTTTTCCCCATTAAAATCCGCAAAGAGCACTTGGTTTGTATTAAACGCTACAAGGCGTACCCTATCAGTAAGACGCTACTTTGTTGCGCTTATTCATCGAATATGGTGTGTAAGGCGCAGTAGAGTAGCGCATATAAGCAAGTTGTGGCTAATTGTTGAAAAAAAAATTCGTTCAGAATATTCTTTGAAAAACGTATCTAATTAGATACCTTTGAAGAAAAATTGCCAATGCCAACAATCGACATCTTTAACGGAATCAAAATCTGTGTATACAACGGGGATCATCGACCACCACATATTCACGCACAGTATAACGAATTTGAGGTGTTAATTCAGATTGAAGATGGAGTGATTTATGCAGGTGATTTACCGAACAGACAATTAAAGTTGGTTTTCGATTGGTTGTCAGGTAATTCAGATTGGGCATTGGGAGTGTTTTATGAACTTAATCCGCAATTAAAATGAGACAGAATATCAAAATACCAAGGATTTTAAAAATCAATTGGATTAAAGACTTAGCAATTTCTGTGGTTTTCAACAATGGAGAATCCAGAATAATTGATTTTCGAAAACTTTTCGGCGATATTGGAATCGACAGGAATTCACCAGCATTTATTCTTTACAATCAGACTGAATTTGAAAAGGTCGAACTTGTTGGAAACACCTTGTCGTGGTCAAATGTAGAGCAATCCATTACTCTGAGAAATTGGGAAAAGCAAAATGTTCCATTTGAAATTGGTGCTGACGTATTGTTAAAATACAGTCATCCAGAAAAATTGGATTTGATGATAAAAATTGGGCGGTTGGTTCGTGAAGCTAGAATAAAAGCAGGAATGACTCAACAAGAATTGGCATTGATAAGTGGAACATCTAGAACATACATATCGCGAATTGAGAATGACCGTTCAGATATTGAGCTTGCAACATTGAGTAAAATAATCGAGACCGGTTTAGGAAGAAGATTGGAAATTACTGTCAAGTAAAAAAAAACTAGCCACAACAAACGCTATAGCAAATGCGGGTATGCGTGTTCGTTGAAACAATTGAAACCTTTACATACATTTGTGCTGGCTGACAGTTGAGCAGCAATCTAATCCCGCACTTGCCATAGCGTCAACCGTTAGGGGCAAGTGTAAAAAAAACGCACAGCAGACAGATACGTGCAATATTGACAAGATTGAAATGTGGAATTTAGCTCTTTGATAGGTTAGTGCAAATTTGATGGAAATTTATTTTGTTTTTTTCTTCCCCCCGCAAAAAAAAAGAAGGAAACCCCACCCACATTGCACACATTGGCAAGCCCCACATGCCAACCCGCAATCCAAAGCTTGCCAAAGAGTGCAATTTTGCCTACCCACTCGGAACTAACAACAGAAGTAGTACTTTTTATATTGTAAAACGAGATAAAAAATCTATTTTTGAGGTTTCAATTCTAAAATCAATGAATAGAATAAAGGAAGTATTAGAAGAAAAAGGAATCAAGCAAAAATGGCTTGCTGAAAAACTAGGTAAAAGCTATAACATGGTTAATGGTTATGTGCAAAACAGACAGCAACCTAAACTTGAAATTCTATTTGAAATTGCTGAGATTTTAGATGTAAATCCAAAGGACTTAATAAAGGAAACAAAATGACAAGTATAGCGCAAAGACAAGAATTACAAGCTAAAATTTGGAAAATAGCCAACGATGTTCGTGG
>CAIQQJ010000037.1 GCA_903873905.1 uncultured Flavobacteriales bacterium | reverse complement strand
CAGAAATAAGAAGTGGATCCTCCGAATGAAAACTGATGCGCTGCATTTTTTTCCTGCGTCAATTCCTGCGCATCGGGGGTGATGATGCGGATGTAAATATCATGCGGTCCTGCAATGGTGAGATCGTTATCGCCAATATCAAACGTCACACGAATTTTGTCAACCTTCGAAGCCTTGTTGGTTTCTGTATCCTTTTTTCCGCCGCGTGAAATTTTTATTCCTGTTGATTTCACATTCAAGGTGGAAAGCACAGCGGCACGATCTATTCTTCCCTTCAACTTATCTTTTTCATCCGAAATTTGTTGACTGTGCGCTTTCTCATTGTCGAGTTGTCCCAACACTTGTTTTTTATCCGCAATCAATTTATTGTTGAGTTGATTGAGTGAATCAATCGTAACAATATAACCTTTCATGATGGCGCGCAAAGTGTTTGTTTCCTTTCTCAACTTTGCAATGATGTAGGAGTCGCCTTTGTGTTTTTCCGCTTGAATTAAAAGTGAATCGATGTACGCGCGTTTTCCCTCGAGTTCAGCATTCAATTTCACGTCGCTCGATTGCAATTGTGCATACTGGTCTTTCAGTTCTTTCAAATCGCCTTCCACATCTTCTTTCGCTTTCACCACTTGTTCGATGTAAATTTCTTTCGTCGAAACAATGGTTTTTAAACTTTTGTATTGCAAAGTCATGAAACCACAAAGTCCTGCAAGCAGGAAAATAATGGTGAGGTAAATCGCGTGCAATTTGGCGTTACTTTTTTCTTTTTGAGCAGGTGCTTGATTTTCCATTTTCTTATTTCGTTTGCTGAAATTCAATACAGCAAAAAATATTCCTTTAATTTGTTACAAAATTACGCTTTATGGCATTGTCTGGGCTAAAACAAATTGCTGGAGATTTTGCATCTCTGTTTTTCCCAACCGTATGTGCTGCCTGCAACGGTCCTCTTGTACGCGGCGAAGTTGCGATTTGTACGCTTTGTTTAATGGAGTGCCCCCGCACCTTTGATGAACATGATCCTGTTGATAACCCCGCTGCACGTGCATTCTGGGGACGCGTTCAATTGCAAGGTGCCGCTTCACTGTTTGTTTTTACAAAAGGCGGAAAAGTTCAGGAACTCATTCACAACCTCAAGTACAACGGTCGCACCGATGCTGGTATTGCGGCTGGAAAATTATTTGGGAATGAAATAAAAGATTTAACGCCATTTAACACCATCGACGCAGTAATTCCCGTTCCACTCCACCGCGACAAATTGGCCAAACGCCGTTACAACCAAGCCGCCTGTTTTGGAGAAGGATTGGCAAGCGCAATGAAAATTCCCCAATACGAACATGGCATTCTGCGTTTAAGTGCAACCGAAACACAAACCAAGAAAAACAGGAACGAGCGTTGGGAAAATGTCGAAGATGTTTTTACGCTCAACAAAAAAATAAATCTCAAAGGCAAACACATTTTACTTGTCGACGATGTCATCACAACCGGTGCAACCATAGAAGCCTGCGCCATTCCCATTCTCGAACTGGAAGGAACAAAAGTCAGCGTCATTTCATTGGCAAGTGCGAGGGATTGAAAATTACAGATTATGGTTTTCTTTTTTTCCTGCCTCCTGCCCCTCTTTTGACCTTTTGTGCAAAAAAGCTTTTTCAGCGTTGTTGTGCCTCCTTTTTTAATTAGGGCGCATCCCTGCGGGTCGGGCTATCCGTTCCAAGTCCTCGCTCCTATACACTTGGCCACGCTGCTGTGGGCTTTCCTCTACTATCCCTTGCGCAAAAATTACAATAAATACACACAAAGGTTTCCTGTAAAAATCACTTGTCACTTGTCACCTGCCACTTGTCACTATCTTTGCACTCTCAATGTCAGAAAGCCTCATCATTTCAGGAACATCCAAAAAAGAACTTTACCGTTCTCTTCTTCCACAACTTGTTGGATTGACCGATGGTGAAAGTGATTTTATCGCGAATCTCTCCAATATCATTGGCGCACTTAAACAGACTTTCGGTTTTTTTTTGGGTGGGCGTTTATTTGGTGAAGGGAAATCAATTGGTGCTCGGACCATTTCAGGGGCCTATCGCCTGTACCCGCATCAACATGGGAAAAGGTGTTTGCGGAACAAGTTGGGAGAAAAAACAAACCTTACTCGTTCCCGATGTTGAAAAATTTCCCGGGCACATTTCTTGCAGTAGTGATTCGAAATCTGAAATTGTTGTTCCTGTTATGGATGAATTCGGAAATGTGATTCTGGTGATGGATATCGACAGCAATCGCTTGAATGATTTTGACGAAACCGACAAGATTCATCTCGAAGAAGTGGGTACATTGATTTCGAAGATTTATAAAAAACGTGATGCGTAAATTTTTTGGATTATTTGTTTTTATCGCACTCGCATCTTCTTGCGCGCAAGTCCTCTCGCCTGATGGCGGGGCAATTGATAAAACACCTCCAAAAGTTCTTTCCTATTCACCCGATAGCGCAGCAACCAATTTCACATCAAAAAAGATTGTCATTCATTTCAATGAATTCGTTGCATTGAAGGATTTGCAGAATCAGCTCATCGTTTCCCCTCCGCTGAATCATGACCCGGATGTAACCATAAGGAAAAAAGACATCGTTATTGAAATCAGCGATACGTTGCTTCCAAATACAACTTACACCATTAGTTTTGGAAATGCAATTGTCGATATCGCCGAAGGAAACATACTGGAAAATTTCCGTTACATTTTTTCCACAGGTCCTGTAATCGATTCACTTCATGTTGCCGGAAAAATCACCAATGCTGCCACACTCCTTGGGGAAAAGGGGATTTTGGTAATGCTTTATAATACAAAAGAAGATTCTGTACCATTAAAAAAACGCCCTTATTATTTTACCAAAACAAAGGAAGACGGTTCGTTCATCATTAACAATATCAAAGCTGGACAATTTAAAATATTTGCGCTCGACGACAAGAATTCAAATTACCTTTTCGACAATTCAGATGAACGAATTGCATTTTCAGATTCGCTCGTAACTGTTTCGAAAAATCTTGATTCACTTAAACTGAAACTTTTCAAGGAAGAGCCTAGAAAACAATTCCGTTTAAAAGCTTCGCAACCTGGAGTGGGTAGATTTACTTTCATTTATGCTTTGCCCTTGAAGAATCCGCAGGTTTCTTTTCACCCCGACCTTTTTTCCAATGTAGAATTGTTCAAGGAACTTTCTGTAACGGGAGACACGCTTGACTTTTGGTTCAATGCACTCAGCGCCGATTCACTCACGTTTTTTATCAAGGACGAAGCGACGCATGTGAATGATACAATCGCAATGCAATTGATAAAACCAGCTGAAAAAAGTCGTACCGGAAGAGGTGGCGCGTCGGACGCAAGAAAGTTGCAATTCAAACCGAATGTACAAGCAGGACAGGTTTTTGATCTTGGAAAAAATTTGATGTTCATGAGCAACAATCCCATCAAAAGCATCAATGAGAAAAATTTCATTTTGCTGCGTGGAAGAGACACCTTGAAAACAGCATTCAGGCTTTCCGAAAATAAACGTTTACTCACGAGCAATTATGTATTTCTTGAAGACAGCAGCTATTCCCTATTCATAAAACCTGGTGCTGTTACGGATTGCTTCGGACAGAACAATGACACCATAAAATCATCTTTCAAAATTCAGAGCTTAAATAATTATGGAACGCTCAAGGTAAAACTCACTGGAATTCCTTCTGGAAATTATTTGTTGCAATTGGTGGATGGAAAGGATGCGATCGTTCGTGAGATAAAAATTAATAGCGTTTCATCCGCGCAATTCGATCTACTTTCACCCGGCACTTATCGTTTGAAATTAATTGCAGATGAAAACAAAAACGGAAAGTGGGACACTGGAAATTATTTGCAACACAAACAGCCCGAAAAAATTATTTATTACGCACAGCAGGTGAAAATGCGTTCGGGTTGGGATATGGATGTGGAATGGGTTTTTAAATGAGTGGTTAGTATGGAGTGTTTAGTTCGGAGAAAAGAACTCCGAACTATGTTCACCGAACTAAATACTAAAAGCATCAGCATCCATTCCTGCAGGGAAACTTTTTCGGTATTCCATGAGCAATTGATAGGACAATTTTTCTGAAATAATTTCATCACGACTGATTACTGCATTTTTCAATGAATCGCCTTTGAAATCAAGTAGCGCGGAATCGCCGGAGTGGAAAATGTTATTTCCATCATTACCGATTCTGTTTACACCGATTACAAAAGAAACGTTTTCCATGGCACGCGCCATCAATAAGGTATTCCAAGCTTTCACTCTGCGCTCTGGCCAATTTGCAACGTAAATCAGCAAATCGTAATCTGCAACCAAACCCTCTTCTGTATTTGTCCAACGATTTCTGCTCCATACTGGAAAACGCAAATCGTAACACACCAATGGGCAAACTTTCCATCCGTGCAAATCCACAATTATTTTTTTCTCTCCAGCGGTGTAAATTTTTTCTTCTCCCGCCATTCGGAATAAATGTCGTTTGTCGTAATGTGTAAACGTACCATCAGGTCGAACCCACAACAGGCGGTTGAAATATTTTCCATTTTCTTCCGCAATAAAACTTCCTGTTACAACAGCATCCAAATTGGCTGCTTGTTTTTGCATCCACGCCAAGGTTGGTCCGTCAGTTTGTTCTGCCAATTTTTTTGGATTCATGGAAAACCCAGTGGAAAACATTTCGGGAAGAACCAGCAAATCGAGCGGCTCAGAAATGGCACGAATTTTTTCTCCAAACATGTGGAGGTTTGCTTCTTTGTCTTCCCAAAACAATTGGGATTGAATGGCGGCAACAGAAATATCGCGTGGTGTCATGAGATAAAGTTACGAAGGAAAAAGATTCGAAAATTTGAGGATTCGAAATTCGGAAAGAATGGTGCGCGATCGTAAATACTGCAATGTTCCAAAATAGCCCCGATTGAAGCGGTTAGCCCGGATCCCAACATTTCTGTTGGGAGAGGACTAATAGCGGAAAGCGGGTAAGTGCTTCTAAAAAACAGAGATTTCCCTGCTCCAAAAATTTCAAAATCAAAAATCTTTCTATCCTCCAAAAATGAATTTCAAAAACTTCGGAACTTTTTTCCAGAACATTTTTTGTTTCAATTCAAATAATATCCAAGCACAGAAAATCATCGCAGCGGCAAAAACTGCATACATCAACAAATATTCCTTCAATGGTAATTCCGTAAAATAATTATCCAACACAAAATAAATAATAGCCGAATGGAAAATATAAATGAACAAACTGCAGGAGCCGAGATAACGCAAAAATTGCAATCCGAATTTTGGTTTTAGATATTTAAGTGAAGAAACACCAATGGTAATTGCGCCTATCGCCGCACATAAGTAGGCTATTCCAGGAGGATAAAATAATTCGCTATACGCTTCACGCTCTTCAAATGGACGGTGAAAATAAAGCCACGTCAATCCAGCGAAAAATAAAATGATTCCGAGTGGAAGGAAATATTTTACGTTGTTCACAATGCGCGATCCGTGTGTGAATACGAGTGTACCCGCAATCACAAAACCTATCCAAGGAAAAACAGGGAACCATCCGTCGAACAGCCAACTTTTCAACCACCATTTTATTCCATCGGGAAATTGTGCAAATGAGAATCCTTTTAGATTGAATTCATACACGGTGGAATCGTAGAAATATAAATGCTGCAGAATCGGACCGGCGGCAAAAAATAAAATGCAAAGTAAAATTCTGATTGGCGTTTTCAGTTTTAAGGTAAATGCCGCAACAGGAATTCCCAATCCGGTCAAATACAAAACATCAAACGTTGTGAAAGGAACAATTCTCCAAATCAAAACATCGATCAGCGCACCAACTAAAATCACTTCCAATCCGCGCTTGATGAAATACGTGAGTGGATGTTTTTGATAACCGATTCCCACCATGAATCCTGCGAGAAAAATAAAAATGGGTGCGGCAAATGAACCGTAAATGCGCAACCAGAAATGATGCGGAGGAATTAAACTTTCTGCTGCAGAATTCGCCATGAGCATTGTGAAAATTGCAAGGCCACGAAAAATATCAATGGAAGGATAACGATTGGAATTGTCTTTTGGCAAATGCGGAAGAACCATCAGAAATATTAGCTATTTATATGAAACATTTTAGTCTTGCACCAGCCACTTGCTTTTTATTTGATAATGATAAAGTGTGCAAATGCGTAAGCAAGCATTAGGAATACGAAGCAAGCCAAATCAAACTTTTTTGTCCTTTTTTCATCCCATTTTTTATCTATACCATTTGCAATAATGCTAAATACAATACTGAGAAGAATCAAGGCAAAGGTTACGTCATGAATTTTATCTACAATCGTAAACGATGAATGATCGGGTAAGGAAGAGTCGACAATGTATTTATTTCCAACAGAGGCGAACAGCGCACCCACCGACAAACTTACACGCGCACCAATCTCCGCTCCATCAAGGAAAAAAACTGAAAGTGCAATCAGGAATGCAACATACAATCCGAGAAATAATTTCAAGAAAATGTTTTTGCTTTCTCTTTCAATTTTTGTGGAGATCGAAAGTCTTGCATAAGAACTATTCCCTTGTAATGTCGGATCACCATAAGTGGTATTATAGGTATAATTGGATGGCAGCAGTTTGAAATCGGAAATTTTCCATCCACTCAATTGCACCGATTTGTCAATTTTAGAATTAGCGGTATCGGCAATGTAAACAAGCTTGGATGTATCCATTACTGTTTCTTCCATCAGCACATCGAGTGTTTGTCCGTCGAGCGGAAACCTGCCAATGTCCCAGTTTTTTTTAATCATTGCAGAACATTTATGGGTTGCCCAATAAACATTTCCCTTAAATTCCGTTGAGGCGAAATCCTTTGAAACACTTTCAGAATTCACTATTTCTGTTGTCTCCAAAGGTGTAAGCGTGGAATCATTATAGATATACCAAACCCAATAATCTATTCCGAAATCATTTTGTGCGAAGCCCAAGCTGTAAATGGATGTGACATAAACCCCAACTTTCACAGTGTCTTTTCCAGGCGCTTTTTCTAAAGTGATCACGGAATCCAAAACAGCTGGAATGTCTTTTTGTGCGGATGCGGAAAAAGGAATTGAAAAAAGAAATACAGTGGAAAGAATCAGGTTGTAAAATAACTTCATTGGGTAGGAATTATAAATTCGATACGAATATACGAATTACGAATAAGTGCCTTTTGGTGAATTTTTATGAAGGTGCATTCCTAATGCATCAGAATAGACAGCACAATGCATGAAATAAATCATGTATTTGCTTAATGAAATCATGGAATTTTTTCTGCCGCTTTCCTAACTTGGCTGTAGAAATATTGCCATGAGCAAGTCAAACGTTGATCATTCTTTATTGCGTGATTTGAATATCTGGATTGATTCGTACAACGATCTCTTTTCCGATTTCGATTCAAGACCTTTCAGTGAACGCGCCATTTCCGATGATTTCATTCGGGAGATGAACAAACTCACAGAGGAAAAAGATGAGTTGATCAAAACATTGCGTTTCCAAATTCCGGTAAAAGAGCGTGATGCAAAAATCGAAGACATCATCATCAAAAGACTAAGCAAGGATTTCAAAAGGGAATATGCACAAATCGCCCGTGAGGTAAACAACAATCGACATAAGGGATTGATCATGGCCGCTTGTGGTATAAGTGCCTTGATGATTGCTGTGCTCATAACCACCATCGAGATGAACAAATTAGGACAGAATTTCCTGAGGATTTTATTTGAGCCGGCAGGATGGTTTTTAATTTGGAGTGGATTGGAGAAAATATTTTTCGATGGAAAAACCGTCAAACGCAAACGAGATTATTACGCGCGATTGGAGAAATGCAAAATTGAGTTTGTCTCGATTTGATGAATTGAATGCTAATAAAAGCCGCAGAGGCGCGGAGAGCGCGAAGATTCAGTTAAAAACCTCTGCGTACTTTGCGCCTCTGTGGCAAAAATTTATAAAAGTGATTTTTAGATTTTTCTCAAAATCTCCGCCGCCTTCTCAATCGTTTCATCTTTTTTGGCAAAACAGAAACGCAGCACATTATCATGAACAGGTTTATGATAAAAAACGGAAATTGGAATGGACGCAACACCACTTTCTTTCACCAAGCGGATCGCATAATCCGTATCCTTTTCATTTGTGATTTTTTCGTAACCCAATAATTGAAAATAAGTTCCTGCGCTTGGCACAAATGAAAAACGTGAACCTTTCAACAACTTCACAAACTTATCGCGTTTCGCTTGGTAAAATGCACCAAGCTCTTGATAATGATTTTTGTTTTTCAGAAATTCAGCAATACCGAATTGCATTGGCGTGCTCACACAGAACACCATGAACTGATGCACCTTTCTGAATTCCACCATCAATTCTTTCGGCGCAACACAATAACCAACCTTCCATCCTGTGGTATGAAATGTTTTTCCAAAAGATGAAATAATGAAACTTCTATTCGCGAGATTCGGATATTTCGCCATGCTCTCGTGAATGTTTCCATCAAAAATAATATGCTCGTAAACTTCATCGGAAAGAATGATGATCTCCGTATTCTTGGTTATTTTTTCGAGTTGCTTCATGTCCTCCACCTTCAAAACCGAACCGCAAGGATTATGTGGACTATTTATGATGATCATGCGCGTGCGATGATTCACCACTTTTTTCACTTCATTCCAATCAATGTTGTAACCCGGCGCCTTTAATTGCAAATAAATGGCCTTTCCTCCATTCAATTCAATGGCGGGTTCATAACAATCATAAGCGGGTTCAAAAATGATCACTTCATCATCTTCTCGAATCACAGCGGAAATTGCAGTGTAAATCGCTTGGGTCGCTCCTGCCGTTACGGTAATTTCTGTTTCAGGATTATATTTTGCACCGTACAATTCCTCCGTTTTTTCTGCAATCATTTCTCGCAACTTCATCACACCAGGCATGGGAGCATATTGATTGTTTCCTGCTTTCATCGCACTATTCACAGCCGAAACCAATTCACGCGGACATTCAAAATCAGGGAAACCTTGCGAAAGATTGATCGCATTGTGTTCCACCGCCAATTTCGACATCACTGCAAAAATGCTTGTCCCCGCACGTGGAAGTTTTGAACTGATTGGTCCTGGAAATTCTGGCATACTAGTTTTATTGGAGATGAGATGGCGAAATTAATCAGAAAAAGTATTGCGTTTTGGGTATTGGAAATTGAGTGAAAAATAATTATTTGAAAATGTGGGCGTGTCCCTCCTGCGTCGGGTCGGGCTATTCGTTCCAAGTCCTCAGCCGCAGTGTCGGGTTTGAAAACCCCACACCACGTCTTCTGGGCTTTCCACTGCTATCCCTCACGCGAGAAAGACGGATTTGTTCGAGCGAAGTGGAGCGTCACATGCGAATACAATAGTTGTAAAGGGACTACTATCGAACATCTCCTAATCAATAGGAAACCTCCGTCACGGCCCGTTCTAGAATACGCTCGAACAAATCAAACAAATACTCAATACACAATACCAAATACGCAATACTCAATTACCCCTTTTTCCTACCTTTACCGAAATTTAATTCAAAAAACATTTTAAAAATGAACATCTCTCTTAACACAGCAGTATCTGTCAATTATCATCTCACAGTAGCCGGCGAAAACGGTGCTGAAGAAATCACAATTGAAAAAACTTCAACTGAAGATCCATTTACTTTTCTTTTCGGTGGCGGACAATTGCTTCCAGAATTCGAAAAAAATCTTTCCGGTAAAACAATTGGCGACAAATTTGATTTTCGTGTTTCCGCTGAAGAAGGTTATGGTGAATTCCAGCTCGATCATATCGTGAGTCTTCCTGTTGCAAACTTTCTTGGCGAAGACGGCACATTGGATTCCGAAACAATTGCTGTTGGAAAAAACGTTCCAATGGTTGATCAAGAAGGTCATCGCCTCTGGGGAAAAGTGATTGAAATTTCACTTGAAAACATCAAGATGGATTTTAATCATCCGCTTGCAGGAAAAGAACTTCATTTCAATGGTGAAGTCTTAGCCGTTCGCGAAGCAACAAAAGAAGAACTCGAACACGGTCACGTACACGGACCAGGCGGACATCATCACTAAGAACTGATGAATACATAATGATAAATGAAAGCCGATTGACCCTGTTGATCGGCTTTTTTTTGATACCTCATTTTTGAATTTTATTTTCAATTCAAATTTTCGAGCAACGCACAATCAATCATCCAATATCAAGTGGCGACAGGTGATATTTGATGATCATTAATGTTTAGGTTACAAAAGTTGAGGGGCGATGCTTGCGCGAATTACGAAAAAAAATAAAGGACCAATCTCCTAAGAGAATTAGTCCTTTTTATTTTTTGTAGAATTCCTAATTCGAGGGCTTCCTATTTTCCGAAAGACTCCATATTCACAAAATCTTTCCAGTCAGCCAGATTTGCGAGCACTTGCAACTGACGGTATTGTTCGTGAAATGCCATATCGGAAGTTTGTGCATTTAAAAGTTCAATGCGATAATGATCAAAATTAGCAAGTGCAAGAACTTCATTCTGTGAAAGCGGTTCACCATTGAATTCACGATCACGCAAATCGTTGATGGAAACCGTTCCTCCAATTGTAGCTGTCGCAAAATATTTTTTAAGAAGGTCTTCTCTGATGGTCATAAAAGGCGATTATACAAATGTAACGGATAAACCAATTTGCATGTTACGCTAAAAAAATGCTTTTATTAACATTGAATTGTTCGGAGCCTATTTATAAATAGCCGTTGTACAATTCCCTTCTGCATCCATTGTTCCTCTGTACATTCCCGGTGTATTGAAGGAAAGTGTGCAGTTTCCCTTGCTGTCAATGGCAATCAATCCGCCTTCTCCTCCATCTTTTTGCAATTGATTAAAAACAACTTCATCACAAGCCTCTTGCAATGTCACATTTTTATAGCGCATCAAGGCGGAAATTTCATGGGCAACAACTCTTCGAATATAAAATTCACCATGACCAGTGCAAGAAATTGCAACCGTCTCATCTGCAAAAGTGCCCGCACCGATAAGTGGCGTATCACCCACTCTTCCCCAACGTTTGTTGGTCATTCCTCCTGTTGAAGTTGATGCGGCCAAATTTCCTTTTGAATCAATGGCAACAGCCCCAACCGTTCCGAATTTCTTTTCATCTTTTTTGTTGGTATGATCCAACAAGGTTGTGTCGGTATCTTTTACACTCAACCATTGTTGACGACGTTGTTCGGTGAGAAAATATTCCTCGTTTTTAAAAATCAATTTATTCGCACGCGCAAAATCTTCCGCACCTTTTCCAACCAACATTACATGTTCCGATTTTTCCATCACCATTCGCGCAAGCACAACAGGATTCTTTATTCCGTGAATTCCGGCAACTGCACCTGCTCTTCGGGTTGCGCCATCCATAATCGCAGCATCCATTTCACATTTTCCTTCATGTGTAAGCACAGCACCACGACCTGCATTAAAAAGCGGATCATCTTCGAGAACAGTTACCGCAGCTTGAACTGCATCCAAAGAAGATCCACCATTTTTTAATATTTCGTATCCCGACTTTAATGCACGTTCCAATCCTGCTCGGTAATTTTTTTCTAATTCTGGAGTGAGTTGCTCAGGAAGAATTGTTCCTGCCCCACCATGTACTGCAATTTTCATAATTCTGAATTTTGACTGCTAAATTTTGAATTGTTATAAGATAGTTACACGCGAATAATCAAGAATTCAAAACTCATAATTCAAAATTATTTCAGTGTGGGTGTTTTCAGTTTTTCCTCAAGTGTCCCCAAACTATCCAGAAGAAAAAGTGCACGTTTATCATTTGGACGAATCGACAATGCTTTGTTCAACAATCTTTTTGATTCTGGAAAAAATTCGGCTGTTCCCATAAATGCATTGGCAAGAATTATTGTACTATCTGCATTCAAGGAATCCTTTTTCCATGCATTCACGCATATTTCATTGTGCATTGCAGCGCGAAGTCCGCCTCTCAACTGATTTTGTTGATTCTGTAAATCTTGAACACGCTGTTTATCTCCTGCAGTTTGTGCATTGCTAATTTGTTGTCCAATCGTTTCAATTGCTTGCGTGAAACCATTCTTCGCATTACTGAAATCCTTGCCCATAAAACTCGCGCCCGCATAATCCGCCCATGCACCTGCGTCACTCGGCACAGAAATGGCAGCGCACCTCAAAAATTTTGCTGCACCTGCATAGTCTTTTCTCGCTGCACGATTATTCGCTTGCCCTTTGAACATTTGTTGATAGGTCAACAAAATGTTATTCGAAGGAAAATATTGGTAAGCGCTTGACCAGGCTTGAGCTGCCTGTTCGTATCTGTTTGTATAATAATAACAGAGTCCAAGATTAAGATAGCCATTCACATATTTTTTGTGAATCTGTGTCGCTCTTAATAAATACCCACTTGCAGTATCTGCGTAGCGATAAACTTTTAAGGTGTCTCTTCCGAATTGGTGAATGGTGTCTCTTCCAATTATGGTGTCATGACCCAGGTAGGAAAGTCCATAATCCATGTATTGCGAACCTGCGTTTCCATTGACTAGAGCGGAATTCGGATGAACTTTTACATCCTTGGTGAAAAGCGAAAAGTCATTTTTCCAATCCTGATTTCTCACTTGTGTATATCGCCAAGCAGGAATTGAAATTGCAATGAAAAGACAAGTGAGAATTACCGGTTGAGATGTTTTTATTTTCTCCAGCCCTTTCACCAACAACCAGGCAATTGCCATACAAAATCCCAATGAGGAATGGAAAATCAATCGTTCGCCCATTGTGGCACCGATGTCAAAAAAGATGTTGCACACCAATGCGAAGAATCCCAAATAAAGCAATAATGCAAACGCCATCGGATGTTTCTTTTTCCAAAGCTTATACAGCAAAACCACCATTCCAATATTCACGGCGAGCGAAAGCCACACCATCGGATCTGTGAATTTGGAATATGCAAAATGTTGGTAGGAATAATCAGACACCAAAGGATAAGGCAAAATGAGCAACCATAAATAATCATCGAGACGATTTATTTTTGATGCCAATGTTTGTTCCCTACTTGCATACAAATAAGGATCGTTGAGCGGATCCTGAGAAGATTTGTCAACTGGTGCTGATGCTGCTCCACCAATTGCATTGAGTCGAACAAGAACATAAAGAACCATCACTGCTCCAATTGGAAAAAGAAGCTTCGTCAAATCCTTCAGTTTTCGTTTATGAAAAATCATCAGCGATGCGGGAACCAGAAAAATCATTACAGCAGCATATTCCTTCGAAAGCAAGGCGAGGAAAAAACAAACCATTCCCCAAATCATATCCTTCGTTTTCCTTTTCAAATCATATTGGAAAAAGAAAATGAATGTCAATCCGATAAATAACAAGGAAAATATTTCATCACGACTTTTTACGTTGGCAATTACTTCGGTATGAATGGGATGAATTGTAAAAAGTAAAACCGTTAAGAATGCGATGTCGGTATTGGATCGGAAAAAATGTTCGCGGAACAACCAAAGCAAAACAACCATTGTCAAGACAAACCAATAGATCTGCATGTTATGTCTCACACGCGCTAACTCGAAATTGACTTTCGTTATTTTTTTGTCAAGTGCGTTTTTTTCATTGATCAACCGATAAACATTCTGATCATTTATGTTTTTCTTCTGCAAATCAAAAAGCGAATCGCGTACTTGTGTGTAACGTTCGCCATAACATTCGCCAAATATTTGTTGTTCAATTGCAAAAGTGATAACAGACAAAGGACGATAACGGCCACCGGAAAGTTGTTGTTCCACACCCATGCTCTCGTAATAACTTTTATAGGCATCATTGCTCAGAATTTCCCCAATGCCTGAAAAGCCCTTTTGCACATACATGTTCTGTTTCATGATGATATCATCATCAAGAGCATATTGATTTTTGTATGTGTTTGCGTAAAACAAAACGCCTACAATTACAATAACAAGTGCCTGAAACTTGAAATCTTTTAGAAAAAGCCACCCTTTCCCATCTAATGGGGGTAGCGTAAAAATTGCTGTTTTTGCAGCTGCGCCTTGCGCTTTTTTCTTAGGAAGAACTTTTTTAGCCATAAGGAATACGAAACTACTAAAAAGGGACAAGGGATAAGGGAAGAGGGGCGAAAAATTGGAATGGAAACCTCGTGTAGATTTGCAAGTCGTGAAAATTATGGCATTGATTGACCCATTTTCACTCTAATTTTTTTCTTCCCCACCCCTCGCCTCCCGTCCCGCGTCCCTTCCCAAAGCTTAACTTTGTCTATCATGCAAATTGGGCCATTCATTCGCAAATTACTCCGGAATCGTTTCAGCCATCTTGTGCTGGCACTGGCGGCATTTGTGGCGGCTTATTTACTTTCACTTTCCATTTCTGACAATGCCATTACGCCAGGGATTTCCGCTTTCGAAAACACCATTCACCAGAAAGAAAAAGCGCTGAATTCGGAACTCGATTCACTCATAAAAATTTCCAGTAACAAACCTTTCAATGACGTTTTTCGACTTCGCCCACTTCGATATAATTCTCTTTTTCGTGAAAAGGGTTTTGTATTGCTCATTTACGAAAGTGACACCCTAAAATTCTGGTCTGACAATTCTGTTTCTGTAGAAAACTACATGAAAGAAGTTTGTCTCGACGACCGAATGGTTAAACTGAAAAACGGTTGGTTTGAAGTGTTGCGCAAACCCGATGTTTCTGGACGTACTTATATTGGAATGCTGCTGATAAAGAATAATTATTCCTATCAGAATAAATATCTCATTAATTCTTTTGAAAAGGATTTTCAACTTCCTCCCGAAACAGATATCGCAATTGGAAAAGAAAATTCAGCAACCAGTATTCATGCAGCGGATGGAAGTTATCTTTTCTCCTTGGTTTTTAAATCAAACGGTCCAGTTGAAATTCCCGAATGGAGAACATGGATGAATTTGCTTTTCAATTTATCCGGATTTCTATTTGTTCTCCTTTTCATTCGTTCAGAAAGTATTGCCTTAAAAAATTCCATTGGTCGAAATGGTTCCTTGTTATTATTTGTTGGTTCTGTCATTATTCTTCGCTTTCTCACTATTCAAATTCATTTTCCTGAAACATTTTATAGTCTGCCACTTTTTGGACCAAAATATTATGGCGATGCAAATTCTTTCTGGTTATCCAATCTCGGTGATTTTCTTATCAATGCTTGTTTACTTTTTTATCTTTCCTTTTACATCACCAAACATTTAAAAGAAATAAAAATAAAATCAGCATTTCCGGTTTGGAAAAAAATTGTGTTTGGAATATTGTTGTTGCTGATTCCGTCTTTTGGAGCTTGGCTACTGAATGGAATGATCATCGGGTTGGTACAGAATTCAAACATTTCATTCAATGTCAATAATGTATTCGATCTCGACATCTACAGTTACGTTGGGCTTTTATTAATCGCAATTTTACTGGCAACATTTTTTATCATTGCAGATCGTTGCGCTAGAATATTACAACAACTTATTGTCAATCGAGGATTGCGTTGGAATGTTTTTGCAATCGCCTTATTAATTCATACTGGCGCTCTTCATCTTTTCGGCTATGTGGATCTCATTGCTGTTATGTGGCCATTTGCAATCATCCTTTTATTATTGGTATGGAGAAGAGATGCATCTGAATCAATATTTTCATTTTCATTAATTGTTTTTCTTGTTTTTGTTTTTTCTTTCTACTGCACACGCATGCTGATCCACCAGGATTCAAACAAGGAGCATGAAAGTCGAGTTTTGTTTGCTGAAAATCTCGCTGAAGAACAAGATCCGATTGGAGAACATGAGTTCACGGAATTCGAAAACAAACTTGCAACCGATTCTTTATTGATCTCCTATTCGCAAAGTCCTAATTTGGATTTAAGCGCTTTTGAAAAACGTGTACAACAACAATACTTCAGTGGCTATTGGGACAAATACGATGTAAAAGTGACCTTCTTCGATACGATGTGCACACCCATACTTCGTTCAAATTCCATTTACTCCGAAAACATCAATCGATTTGATGAGTTGATTGAAAAAGATGGCGGAGCAACCTTAAGCAAAAATTTCTTTTATATAAAAAACAGTTCCGGTAGAATTTCATACCTAGCCAGAATTATTCTGCAAAAGCAAGGACACGAAAAACCGCTTGGACAAGGGACACTATTTGTCGAACTCGATTCAAAATTAATTTCGGAAGAGATCGGATTTCCTGAATTGTTGCTTGATCGTTCGCTTGGCATCAATGAAAAACTGATTAATTATTCCTATGCCAAATACAAAAACGGGCAGATGGTTAATCATTCCGGAAAATTTCAATATCGTTTAACACCGGAAACTTTTGGAAAAACAGGTCCAGAAATTAAATTCTTTGAAATTGACGGATGGTGTCATTTGGTTTACAGACCAGATGTGTCAACCGTCGTTATCTTAAGTAAACCCGATGAAGGATGGTTAAGTATCACCACCAGCTTCTCGTACATTTTCGCAATTTTCAGTTTGTTGTTGTTGGTTTCTCTTTCCTTAAGACAGTTGATTCTTGTTGGCCCAACCTTTTCAAATCTGAGTTTTAAATATCGAATTCAATTAGTACTTGTGATGATTGTTTTGGTTTCACTTGGGTTGTTCGGTGGTGGTTCCATTTATTATATCCGTCAACAATACCAAGCAAAAAATGCCGAAATCATAAGTGAAAAAGGGCATTCCGTTGTATTGGAATTGCAAGCCCTTATCGAGGAAAACAAATTGAATAATTCCTACAAAGAATATACAACGTATAAATTGAAGACACTTTCCAATGTGTTTTTTACTGAAATAAATCTTTATGATATTGAAGGAAATCTTTATGCAACATCGCGACCAAAAGTTTTTGACGAGGGTTTAATTTCGAAAAAAATGAATCCTGAAGCCTATTTACAAATCAGCATTGACAAGAAATCGGAATTCATTCATGATGAGAATATCGGAAACCTCGCTTATCTCTCCGACTATTTACCAGTAAAAAACAAGAATGGTCAATTGCAGGCCTATCTTAATCTTCCTTATTTCGCGAAACAAAATGATTTGGAAAAAGAGATTTCCTCTTTCCTGGTTGCGTTGATCAATGTATATGTTTTGCTTTTTGCCTTGTCCGTTCTTGCTGCAATTTTCATTTCCAATTATCTCACGCATCCACTTCGATTGATTCAGGAAAAAATGCGCCAAGTGAAACTTGGAAAAACATCTGATCAGATTGAATGGAAAAATAAGGATGAGATCGGAAGTTTAGTTACAGAATACAATCGCATGATTCAGGAATTGGCGAAGAGTGCGGAATTACTAGCGCAGAGTGAACGAGAAAGTGCGTGGCGCGAAATGGCCAAACAAGTTGCGCATGAAATCAAAAACCCATTAACACCAATGCGTTTGAGCATTCAATTATTGCAACGCGCATATGCCGACAAAGCCCCCGACATCGATCAGAAAGTGGAAAGACTTTCCAAAACGATGATCGAACAAATTGACACACTTGCTTCTATTGCCACCGCCTTTTCCGATTTTGCAAAAATGCCAAAACCGAATAATGATGGAATGGATTTGCGAGAGTTGACAAAAAACGCCATTGATCTATTTCACGAAACAAGCGAAAGCACCGATTTTGTTTTTCATGATCATGGAATTTCCAAAGCTTGGATTTGTGCCGACAAAGAACAATTGATTCGCGTATTCAACAATCTTTTTCGCAATGCAATTCAGGCTATCCCAGAAGATCGTAAGGGCCGAATTGATGTGACACTTTCAAAACAAAATCAGAATTTCATAGTTGCAGTAAAAGACAACGGAGCAGGAATTGCCGATGAAGTGTTTGATAAAATTTTTGTGCCAAATTTCACCACCAAAACCACCGGCATGGGATTGGGATTGGCTATGGTGAAAAACATTGTGGAAAGTTGCAACGGACAAATTTGGTTTGAAACGAGCAAAGGAAAAGGAACTACTTTTTATGTGAGTTTTCCAGAGTACGCCGAGTAGTCAGGCTTCGATACATTCCCAAAATTCTGTGGGGACACTCCGTCTGACAAAAATTAAATCAAAAAAAACATTGATGAAAATTTGTTTCAATGGATCATTGGAATATGGCTCGAGCGTTGAGAAAATTCTCATTTGGCCAACTGAATTTATTCCGCGAAATACAATCACACTTGCCAAGGTCATTGAATAATACCATTAGCTAATATTAAATAGGTCATTATCCAATCTCATAGGAATCCGATTTCCCAACAAGTTTTTAGGTACGAACAACATGTCGTCCCTACGGGACTTTTTATTTTCCCATTAGATTCTTTTTTACCGATATGTCATCCCTGCGGGATTTTAAGATTTTTTCAAACCCGTAGGGATGACATATTGGTAAAACCTAAAACAAAAAAAATAAAAAGTCCCGTAGGGACGACATAAGGTGCGTCAGGTTTTTTGAGCGATTTTTTTATTTGAAATTGCGGTGATCGAAAATAGTTCTGGAATTATTTGTTCTCGCAAATAATAATCAGCGCCGTAGGGGCGATCTGTTGTTTGTTCCTTAGAATTTCCTGTTTCCTGATTAATAGATTTATTCAAGAATTACCTATGATAATTCCTATGCACTATGCAAACAACAGACTGAAACATATTGGCTAATGGTATAATCTTCCATTTTTTACACAGGACCCTAAGCTGTGTCGAATCCACCACAATGCAAAGCTGAAAACCATTATGGCAATCAATTGAGTCCTCAAATATGATTTTGTGATAATACCAAGTATTGGTATCTTTGAAAGATAAAACTTTATCCAATGTCAAAAAACACTTCCATTTTGTTAGGTGAATATTTTGAAAAATTCATCAATAACCAAGTAAAGTCTGGTCGTTTCGCTTCTGCAAGCGAAGTTATCAGAACTGCGTTGAGGCTTTTTGAACAAGAAGAAACTCAAAAGAAGGTACTGGTCAATGAACTGAAGTCAGGCGAAAAATCGGGATTCGTGCCTAAAGTTGACAGAAAGCTTCATCTTAAAAAACTTCATGCTAAACATTTGTAATTGGCTCCACTAATGAAATTCAAATTAGGCAAAAAAGCGCTTGGAGACATTGAGAAAATATGGCTTTATACGGTTGAAAATTGGTCAGTTGAACAAGCTGACAGATATTATAATTTGATCTTTGATGAAATTGAATTTCTCACCGAAAATCCTTTATCAGGTAAAGATTATAGTCATGTTAGAAAGAATTATCGCTGTTCAAGAGTTCAATCTCATTTGATTTTTTATCGATTCGCCACAAGCAAAGAAGAAGTTGAAATAATTCGTGTATTACATCAACGAATGGACATTGAAAACATTCTGCATGAATGAAGAGCGGCTGCACACTCAGCGTGCTATGCGTAACGTTATTCCTTAAAGAAATGTTAAGGCTGCCGGCTTTCTTCATTTCAAAAAACACTTCTCTGTAAAATAAAAAAACGGAGTCCTAATATTTTAGAACTCCGTTTTTATTTTTTGTCAGACTGAATAGGCTCGTCAAATTCAAAATAAATTTTTACTGGAATATTACTTTCGACGAGACGTATCGAAGTCTATCCACGTCCACCTGTCACAGGAAAGTATTTTGCTTTTAATTCATCATCGTAATCATCAGCATAAACACCAACTCTGTCGAAAGTGCTTCTCACTTCTGATTTATCCAATCCTTCCAATTCACGAATTGCTTTAATGTATGTCTTGCCTTCATAAATTGTAAATCCAACGCCATACAGCACATGATTGGTTTGCAATAATTCCAGGGTAAACGCCGCTTGATTTTCACTTGGCACATCACAAATTGGTGCCAACATTTGCATGTAACCATAATCAAGAAAATTTCCTTGCTCATCCTTGGTTTGAAAAACATCAACCCAAACGCTGGCCGAACCAAGTTTCATATTCCATTGACCAGGTGCGTCACCACGAGCAGTTGCGGGATCAACTCCCAAATCGCGAATGACTTCTTCTACAAGATTGTAGTAATGTTGAATTGCTTGCATGTGAAATAGTTTTAGGTGGTTTACTTTATAGCGTGATCAAAGCAAAAATAGGAGAATCGGATATTCAATCATAATAAACCAGAGAAAATTTTGAATTTTGAATTCTAAATTTCGAATTGGGGAAATCAATATTCCTTAACTAAAATCGAATTCAGAACTCAAAATTCAAAATTCAGAATTACCTTAGCGATATGAAACGTCCTATCAGAGTGTTGGTCGCGAAAGTTGGTCTTGATGGTCACGACCGCGGCGCAAAAGTTATTGCATCTTTTTTGCGCGATGCCGGAATGGAAGTTATTTACACCGGCTTGCGGCAAACTCCAGAAATGGTGGTCAATGCAGCTTTGCAAGAAGATGTTGATGTAATTGGCGTAAGCATTTTGTCAGGCGCGCACATGACTGTCTTCCCAAAGATTATGAACATGATGAAAGAGAAAGGATTGAAAGATGTTCTTCTCACAGGAGGCGGAATCATTCCTGATGCCGACATGAAAAAGCTGAATGAAATAGGAGTTGGAAAATTATTTCCTCCAGGAACGGACACCAAGAATATTGTTGAATATGTTTCTTCCTATGTGAAGGAGCATCGGAAGTTCTAAAGAATATTTTCATAATCAGTAAGGGGCGGGCAAATATGGAGCAGGAGGCACTCAAAACATTTTGAATTGCACTGCTCCTAATGCAAAAAAATAAATTGCGCTATTTTTCAAGTTTTATAAAGAACAAATAATATAAATGAAAACCTGCATCCTGCACCTTTTTTGCCTGCTCCTTCTTTTTACCTCCTGCGAAGGGGATGTTCATTTTACAAATGATCAGCCAACGGGAACAGTTGCTTTGAAAGAAGTTCCTTCAGCACTTTTGGGAAATTATGTTGACAATGCCGATTCATTATATGTTCGAGCAAATTCCATCACTTTGGTTCGGCCTACTGTCAATTCCATTTCTGTTTCCGATTCATCAAAAGTTGGCTTGTATAAATCAAAAGATGGAAAATATTTATTTCATGCAGGAACTGATCGTATTGTTCAAAGAGTAACAAAAGATTCCATCACCATTGTTACACGCAATTTGCAGACTTACAAACTTGGAATTGACACCGTGCTGAAAAGTTTTAACGATGAGTATTGGTTGAGTATGCGTGACATCACGAATAAGAAAGAATGGAAAGTGATGCAGATTGTTTTACATAAGGACAAATTGGTAATCGCTGTTCCTTCGCTTCCAAAAGATGAAAAGAAACACATGCAAATGAGAATGGAAGCTGGAAAATGTTCGGTTGATTCCTCTGGTTCTTTCTCCTGTGTAACACCTTTTCAACGATCAACTGATCAATCCTACTACATCGTATCAGCAACACCTGAACAACTTAGAAATCTTGATCGACGCGGTTTGTTCAGGCCTGTTGCTTCGTTTTTAAAAGTCAAATAGGTTAAAGGTTGCTTTGACTTCGTCAAAATTGAATTTCAAACAACCCAATAATGACAAGGCTTCCAGATGTTTTTTGAACCTTAATTAAAATAAATTTGGAAGCAATCAAAAAAGCCATCTATATTTGCGCCATCAATTACGACATGAAAACAAATTTTTTCCATACAACAACAATGATGAACAGCATGATGTGCTGCGCATTGTCGTGATCTGGAAAAGCAATAATATCTGAAAAGGCTTTCCAGTAAATCGGAAGGCCTTTTTTCTTTTGCCAGACTTCGGTACATTTTTCTTTTTTGTCAGACTAATTGTTAGACGCAGGAGAATGTATCGAAGGCTGACAAAAAAGAAAAACACTCAGTCTGACAAAATAAAATTGAATTAAGATGAAAAACACATCGAAACAAAATTTCTCCTTCCACATGTGTATGTGCATGTGTATGTGTTGCTGCATGCGTGGCGACTCGGGAGATTTGTATTCGTCTTAACCAGATTTTAGGTTTTTGATTGAAGCTCTCCCGTGAAAACAGGAGGGCTTTTTTATTGCCTATGCCTGTGACAATAAAAATTGAAAGACAAATTTTAATAAATCGAACAATGACAACTTTTAGAACAGCGATTGCAAATTATCCAAGTGATGAAATAACAGCGATTGCAAAACGTGATATCGTGAAGTTAGATGAAAAAATTCAACTTTTTGAAACGGGAAAAATTGATCCTGAAAAATTCCGCAGTCTTCGTTTGGCTCGTGGAATTTATGGACAACGTCAGCCAGGTGTTCAAATGGTTCGCATCAAAATTCCTTATGGAAAACTCAGCGTAAAACAAATTCGAAAAATAGCTGATCTCACAGATGAATTTTCTACTGGAAACATTCATTTGACAACGCGCCAGGATGTACAATTGTATTTTGTGAGTTTGGATCGCACACCAGAATTGTGGGCGGAAATTGAAAAAGACAATCTCACACTTCGCGAAGCTTGTGGAAATACCGTTCGAAACATTACCACTTCCGCAACTGCCGGAATTGATCTACACGAACCTTTTGATGTCACTCCCTATTCGGATGCATTGTACAATTATTTTCTTCGTCATCCAGCAGGACAAGATCTTCCACGCAAAATAAAAATCGCATTTTCTTCTTCCGAGGCTGATTCTGCCGTTACTTTCATTCACGATATCGGATTTATTCCGCGTGTTGAAATCATCAATAAGAAAATCACACGTGGATTCAAAGTTCTAATTGGCGGTGGGCTTGGTGCACAAGCGTTTCTTGCAAAAACCGCTTATGAATTTTTGCCTGCTGAAGAAATTATTCCATTTACAGAGGCATTACTACGTGTATTCGATCGATTTGGAGAACGCAATAATCGACTCAAGGCGCGTCTCAAATATTTCGTCAATCAAATTGGATTGGATGAGGTTTTGAAATTGGTTGAAGTGGAAAAACTTTCTTTGCCATCTATAAAAATTCCGATCGAAGGAGAAAGCACAATTACATTGCCACAGAAAAAGATCACGGAAATATTCACCACTTTTCGCGTGAGCGACAGTCTCGCCTTTCTCGAATGGAAAAAAGCAAATGTGTTTCCACAAAAACAAAATGGTTGGTTTGGTGTTTACGTCAAAATTTCATTAGGCAATATTTTATCGGAAAAATCAAGATCCCTCGCAACGGTTGTTGAACGGTATGCAGCCGATGATGTTCGTGTAACTATCGGACAAAGTTTCTTGCTCCGTTTTGTTTCTGAATCGGCCTTGCCAGCACTTTACAATGAACTGAATGGAATTGGCTTGGCAACAACAGGAGGAAATGCATTGGCCGATATTGCTTCTTGCCCAGGAACGGATACTTGCAATCTTGCTATTTCAAATAGCACAGGCGTTGCTCTTGAATTTGAAAAAACAATTCGTGAAGAGTTTCCAGAATTGGTTGCGGAAAATAATCTGTCCATTAAAATTAGCGGCTGCATGAATTCTTGCAGTCAACATGGGCTTGCACAAATCGGATTTCATGGCAGTTCAATCAAGGCCGGAAATTTTGTTCTTCCTGCTTTGCAATTGGTGCTTGGTGGTGGAATTACTGGAAGTGGAAACGGTCGAGTTGCAGAAAAGATTCTGAAGTTCCCAAGTAAACGCGCACCTGCTGTATTGAGAACCTTGCTTTCTGATTTCAGAACAAATGCAAAACCGGCAGAAGTTTTCAATGATTATTATGATCGTGTTGGAAAAAATTATTTCTACTTGCTGCTAAAACCATTTTCTGATTTGGGCACTGTAAAAGATGCCGAATTCATCGATTGGAATCAGGAACAGAAATATGCAAGTGCAATTGGAGTTGGTGAATGTGCCGGTGTGAAAATTGATTTGGTAGCTACTCTTTTGTTGGAGGCGAAAGAAGCGTTTGCGGCAGCGGAGGAAAACTTTTCGGAAAAGCGATTTGCGGATGCTGTTTATAAAGCTTACAACAGTTTTATACATGTTGCAAAATCATTGCTGCTCACAAAAGGAATTCATGTTAATACCCAACATGGAGTCATTGCTGATTTCGAAAAGGAATTTCAAATTGGATTTAAAGAAAAGGTTTTACAAATCAACAAAAACACGCCGACAAAAGATTTTGCATCAAAATATATTATTGAAGCAAAAGAATTTTTGAAACAAGCTGATAGCTTGAAAACCAAACATTCAAATGCAAATTGAAAATGCCACGAAGACACCAAGTCACGAAGGATTAAATAAACTCAGAAAAAATCTAAAAAATGTCAAACGAAACCATAGAACCAAAAATTACTTTAGTCGGTGCAGGTCCCGGCGATCCAGATTTGATAACTGTAAAAGGAATCAATGCGCTCAGTGAGGCGGATGTTGTGCTTTACGATGCACTTGTGAATCCGGAATTACTAAAATACGTTCCCCTTAAAGCGATAAAAGTTTACGTGGGAAAACGCAATGGAAAGCACACTTTTTCTCAAGATGAAATAAACAAACTTCTTGTGGATTATGCCTTAACACATGGACATGTTGTGCGTCTGAAAGGTGGCGATCCATTTGTGTTCGGACGCGGCGCGGAAGAATTGGATTTTGCGGAAACTTTCAATATCGAAACGGATTTGGTACCTGGAATTTCAAGTTCAATTGGTGTTCCTGCCTTGCAGAGAATTCCTGTCACGCATCGTGGCATCAGTGAAAGTTTTTGGGTGATTACAGGAAAAAATTCTGAAGGGAAGGTGCCGGAAGATGTAAAACTTGCCGCACAATCCGGAGCCACGGTTGTAATCTTGATGGGTCTTGGAAAATTAAAAGAGATCGTTTCCATTTTTCAATCTTACAATCGGAATGATACGCCTGTTGCCGTGATCCAAAATGGTTCATTGCAAACTGAAAATCTTGCTCTTGGCACCATCGACACTATTGTTGAAACGGTAGCACAAGAAGGAATTGGTGCGCCAGCCATAATTGTAATTGGAGAGGTGGTTAGAAAAAATCCGCAAGCCGCTTATGTATTATCTTTGCAGCACCATTTGTTGAACTAAGGCCACTGAAAAAAAAGAAAATTAAAAGAGATGTGGAAAATTCCTAGCCCTGATTGCAGGGAGCTCCGTCGACCGGAAAGCAGGAACAAAATAAATTTATTGCTCCGGTATTCCGCTCCTCCTCTTTATTAATTTCTTTCTCTTAAAAATAAAATATTCATTCCACATCAAAAAATAATTTCGTTGAATTTAAAAATCAAAATAATTTTTGTTTTCCTTTTTATTTCATGGAATGCAAATGCACAATCAACGCGACAAGTACTCACACGACAAGTTGTTTGGGGCGGTTTGTTCTGTGAATATAAAATCACTCCTGTTTTAAGTACAACGCTCGATGTGCAGGGAAGATATGAATACACAGATGGCGATTGGGTGCTATGGGCGACACGTGTTGGCGTTTGGTACAAAACAAAAAGTGGCGTGAATTTCGGAACGGGGCTCGCGCAGTTTAATTATTATTCAAATCCAAATGGGAAACCTGCTCGTCCTGAATGGCGACCATGGGAAGAAGTTGGAGATAAAATTAAAATTGGTCATCACACCATTTATCCGCGTTTTCGTTTCGAGCAACGTTTCATAAGAGAACTCAATGGAAATGTACTTGCTGACAAGACCACATTCAGTGCATTTCGAGAACGATTTCGTGTTGATTATAATTATCGTTTCAATCTAGAAAAAGATCGTGGGTTTTCCATCGTTGAAAATCAGGAAATTCTTTTTGCAACAAAAAAGACGGGGTTTTCCGCCATGGACACCTTCCGATTTTCAGTTGGTTTTGCCTATGCATTTAATAAAACTTTTTCCACTCAGCTTGTGTACCTTTACCAGCTACAACAAAAGGACAGCAATCATTTTGAAGAACAAGAAATTATCCGTTTTACACTCCAATTTTTACTGACCAAACCTGTGAAGAAAAGTGAGTGATTCTGAAACGCCATATTATCCCGAACTCGTTCCGGAGAAAACAGAAAACGAAAATCGTTTGTATCCTGTTTTTCTGAAGCTAGAAGAATTGCGTTTGCTCATTGTAGGTGGTGGAAATGTAGCGCTTGAAAAATTACAATCTGTTCTAACGAATAGTCCGAACACACAAATTACATTGGTTGCCCCTTTGATTTTTCCAGAGATCATTGATCTCTCGAAAGAATTTACCAATGTTGTTATTTACGAGCGAGATTTTCAACCTGAAGATTGCGATGAAGTTGATCTTGTTTTTATTGCTGTAAATGATTTTGGGATTTCGGAAGAAATTACCAACGAGGCACATGCAAGAAATTTATTGGTGAATGTTGCAGACACGCCTGGCTTGTGCGATTTTTATCTTGGCTCGGTTGTGCAAAAAGGCGACTTGAAAATTGCCATTTCTACCAATGGGAAATCACCGACACTTTCAAAACGTTTGCGTGAAGTTTTGACGGAAGCAATTCCAGATGAAACGCAATTGTCCATTGAAAGCCTGAACGAATTACGCACACACTTGAAAGGTCCGTTCAAGGAAAAAGTTTCTGCGCTCAATAAAGCAACAGCTGTTCTTGTAGAAAAGCAAGACAAGAAAAAATTTCGTCAGAAAAAAATTCGTGCTGGAATTTTATATGGCCTTTCGGTTCTTTCACTTTTAGTCATTGGTCATTTACTATTTACATATATCCCCTTTCGCACCATTGGCGGTTGGGCGAGCGATGGGTTTTCACAAATCAATTCCACCATTTTGTTGTGGATTCTCGCAGGATTTATTGCACAGTTGATTGATGGTTCTATGGGAATGGCCTACGGTGTTACGACGACAACATTCTTAATGTCGTTTGGTATTCCGCCTGCGGTGGCGAGTGCGAGTATGCATGCTTCAGAAATTTTCACTACAGGAACTTCTTCACTTGTTTACATGCGTTATAGAAACATTAACGTAAAACTTTTTCGAACGATGTTGATTCCAGGCGCTGTTGGTGCAATTGTTGGAGCTTGTACCATTTCATTGTTAAAACCATACATGCTTTATGTGAAGCCGGTCATTGCACTTTACACATTGATTCTTGGAATTCTGATCATTCGAAAAGCATTGGGAGTTCTTCGCACTAAACGAAAAAAAATAAAACACATCGGACCACTTGCCGCTGCAGGAGGATTTTTCGATTCTGTTGGTGGTGGTGGCTGGGGACCAATCGTAACTTCAACTCTTGTTGCCGGAGGACGCGATCTTCGTTATTCAATTGGATCGGCGCATGCGGCAAAATTTTTCGTTGCTTGCATCAGTACGATTACTTTCTTCTTCATGATTGGAATTAGTCACTGGCAAATTATTCTCGGACTTGTCATTGGCGGAATGGCTGCTGCTCCAATTTCAATTTGGTTATCCACACGCATTTCCATTCGCAATGGATTAATCATGGTAGGTTTGCTCATCATCATTACGAGTCTCAAAACAATAATTGGAACATTTCTGAAATGAACTTAGATTCTCTAAACGAAAAGTATCGCACTTTGTCACCGGAAGAACGCATTCGCGCACTCTATGGTGATTTCAGTCGTGTGCTTTTTACTTCTTCGTTCGGAACAAGTTCTGCTATTCTTCTGCATCTTTTCAATAAAGTAAATTCTGCACAAGCAGTTCAATTTCTCGATACCACTTATCATTTTGCAGAAACATTACAATACAAAGATCAGCTGACGGAATTATTGGGTTTGCATGTTATAGATGTTCAACCAGAAGAATGGAAAAATAAATTCACACGTGAAGATCATACTTGGAGCAAGGACCCTGATTTGTGTTGTTCAATAAATAAAGTGGAGCCCCTTGATAAAATAAAACCCGGTTTTGAAATTTGGGTTTCCGGTTTGATGCAAACTCAAAATTCACATCGGCAATCAATGAATGTGTTTGAACAGAAAGAAGATATCATCAAGTTTTATCCAATTATTGACATGGAAGAAAAAACTTCTAAAGAATATTTATTGCTCAATAATCTACCACCACACCCACTGGTCGCGCATGGATTTGCATCTGTCGGTTGCATTCATTGCACGGTAAAGGGAAGAGGACGAGAAGGAAGATGGGTGAACAGATCGAAAACGGAATGTGGATTGCATTTGTAGGCTTCGATACATCCCGTCAATAGAGAATTTTTATAAAACAAAAACAAATCAGTTTGCCGGGACACTCAGCCTGACAAATTAATTACTCAATACAAAATACCAAATACTCAATACTTTATGTCAAACGAAGAAAACATTTCAGTAGCATTATTCGGATTCGGTTGTGTCGGACAGGGACTGTACGATGTGTTGAATCATTCAGAGGTTCTGCAAGCGAACATCGAGAAAATTTGTGTGAAAGATGCTTCGAAAAAAAGATCCGTGGACATGTCGCTGATTACTTATTCCAAGGATGATATTCTTGATCGAAAAGATCTAGATGTTGTTGTTGAGATGATCAACGATACGGATGAGGCATTTGCTATTGTGAAAAAAGCAATGGAAAATAAGATTGCCGTGGTGAGCGCGAGCAAAAAAATGTTGGCGACTTATTTCGAGGAGTTGTATAAACTCCAAGAGGAAAACAATGTGGCTTTGATTTACGAAGCTTCTGCAGGTGGAAGTATCCCCATCATTCGCACATTGGAAGAGTATTACGACAATGAGTTGTTGAGTTCACTTCGTGGAATTTTGAATGGAACCACCAATTACATTCTCACACGAATGGAATTGGAGAGCAAGGATTACAGTGAAATTTTGGCGGACGCACAATCAATTGGATTTGCAGAAATTGATCCTTGGTTGGATGTTGCAGGATTCGACACGATGTACAAGTTGTGTTTGTTAAGCGTTCATGCATTTGGAGTGATTTTAAAACCTGAACAAATTCTTGCACTTGGAATTCAAAACGTAACGTTCAACGATATTCGTTATGCACGTGAAAAAGGTTTGCGAATTAAATTAGTTGCAAGTGCAGCGAAAGCAGGCGACAAATTCCGCGTTTATGTAATGCCGCGTTTTGTAAAATCGGATGATGAGCTTTATAAGGTTGTGTATGAATACAACGGTGTGGAAGTGGAGGGGGCATTCTCTTGCACACAGGTTTTCACTGGGAAAGGTGCAGGATCGCATCCCACTGGTAGTGCGGTGTTATCAGATATTTCAGCCTTGACTTACAATTACCGTTATTCTTATAAAAAGCTAAAAAAACTGAAGCGCATTCTCGGAGCAAAATACAATGGCGCAGATTTGCTCGACACCGAATTCACCATTCGTGTTTACATTCGTTACGACGAACAGAAAGACATGGATGGAATTGAAATAAAAAATGTGGTGGAAGAATATCGCTCACCAGGAATGAATTTTATCATTGCAGATGTTGGCTTCAATTCACTCTATAAATTCAAGGGAAATAAAGAGTCGAAGGTGTTTATTTGTGAAGTAGAGTAATGAATTGAATTTTGCTTTTTAAGAACAAATCTTTATTGACAATTGTCAATCAATTTTCGATGACTGCGAAGAGTTTAAAGTCGTGTTCTTTCTTTTTCCCCTCATAATCTCCTACATTTTTTTCTGTAACTAAGCGTAGTTTACGAACAGAAAATATTTTAGTTACATCATTTTCTTGTAACCTTTTCATTCACTGATATAGATCATCTGATTTACAGTGTTTTCGAAATACTATTCATGCATAACAAATAATTCCAACAATCATTTGTTTAGAAACCTCTGAAACCCTTGCAATTGTTGGGCGTTAGACCAATAGTTCTTTGTTTAGTTTATTAACCAAATCTGAAAGGAGAGTTTGTTATGAAAAACATCTACACACATGGATGGAGAATACTCATTTGTTTAATTATTGCTTTCATCCAAACAAACACAGAAGCATATGCTTCGCACGCGCAAGGTGGTGATTTAACTTACACATGTCTTGGCGGAAATAATTACCGCTTACGGTTAGCATTTTATCGGGATTGTTCCGGAGTAAGTGCGCCGTCTAATGTTACAATTGATATTTCATCAATTAATTGCGCACAAAATTTAACAGCAACACTAAACCCGATTCCTGGAACAGGACAAGATGTTACCCCAATTTGTCCGAACATGTTAACGGTTTGCAATGGTGGGCAAAATCCCGGAGTGCAAGAATGGATCTATGAAGGAAACGTACAATTACCACAAGCGTGCACAGATTGGGTTTTCTCATTTACACTTTGTTGCCGAAATGCCGCAATCAACACCATCGTTAATCCTGGAGGACAAAACATTTACATTGAATCACATCTTAATAATGTAGATGCGCCGTGCAACAGCTCTCCAACGTTTTCAAATATTCCGGTCCCGTTTATTTGTTCCGGTCAAAGTTATTGTTTCAATCATGGTGCTGTTGATCCTGATGGCGATTCGCTTTCCTACACACTGGTAAATCCTGCTACAGGACCAACAACTTTTGTTACCTACATCGCTCCTTATTCCGCCTTACAACCTGTACTTTCTTCTCCTGCTGTTTCCTTTAATAATGTAACAGGCGACATCTGCATGAATCCAACACAGATCATTGTAACGGTAATGGCAGTTCGTGTTGATGAGTGGAGAAATGGTGTTTGGATCGGAAGTGTTGTTCGCGACATTCAATTACATACGATTAATTGCACAAATAATTTGCCGACTATCACCGGAATAAATGGTGGTAATACATATAGCGCGTCGGTTTGCGCGGGAAATTCTTTAAGCTTCTACATCAACTCATCCGATCCTGATGCAGGAGATAATCTTACCGTTACTTGGAATGGCGCAATCCCCGGCGCAACATTTACAACAACAGGTGGTCCCACTCCAACAGGAACTTTTTCTTGGACACCATCTGCTGTGAATATCAGTAACACTCCTTACTGTTTTACAATTACCGTTACAGATGACGCTTGTCCTTATACTGGTTCACAAACATTTGCCTTTTGCATTACAGTAACAGGTTTCGCATTAAACATCACTTCACAAAGCGCAAACTGTGGTGCTTCGAACGGAAGCGCTTCTGTTTCAGTTGTAGGAGGAAATGGTCCATACAATTATATATGGTCCCCCAATGGAGGAAATAATCCGAATGCGAATGGATTGACCGCTGGAAATTATTCAGTTGTTGTTACGGATGCTACAGGATGCACATCAACAGCAAGTACAACAATATCTCCAGGCACTTCTAATGCCAATGTAAATGCAACAGTTGTCGATGTACCATGTTACAGTGGGAATAATGGTAGCGCCTCCCTTACAGTAAATGGCGGTCAAGGTCCTTATACTTACTTGTGGTCTAATAACACAACCGCAAGTTCAATCAATGGATTGACCGCAGGAACTTATAGTGTAACCGTCTTAACTGCAAGTGGCTGTATTTCCACATTGACTATTACCATAACACAACCTGCAAGTCCATTGAACACAGCAGCTTCAATTGTTGGAAACATTTCCTGTTTTGGTGGAAACAATGCTGTTGCAACCGTCAATGCTTCAGGCGGAACCGGTCCTTATGTTTACAGTTGGAATTCCTCGCCATCACAATCTACAGCTACAGCCTCGTCACTTACTGCAGGATTATATTCCGTTTTGGTAACAGATGCGAATGGATGTGTTTCTTCGGGAACGGTTAACATTACAGAACCACAAATGTTGATTGGAACTGTAAATGTAACTTCTGTTACCTGCAACGGAGGTATAAATGGGTCAGCCCAAATAATATTATCCGGTGGTACGCCCCCTTACAATACAAGTTGGAACACAAATCCAATACAATTTGGGAATAGCGCTGTGAATCTCGTGGCTGGAAATTACACAGCAACTACAACAGATGCGAATGGTTGTATAATTACACCACCTGCAATCATCACACAACCGGCTCCACTTTCTGCTGGCATCGCAAATTCACAAAACGTTTCGTGTAATGGTGGAAATAATGGAAGTGCTTCTGTAAATGCAAGTGGTGGAACTGCGCCCTATAATTACATCTGGAATACAAATCCAACTCAATACAATGCAGCAGCCGTCGGAGTAATCGCAGGAAATTACACTGTAACTGTTACCGATGCGCATGGTTGTGCCACTGTCAGTACTGTTTTCATTTCTCAACCAGCAACGTTTACCATAAGCCCATTCGCAGGAGATACCGTTTGTCCAGGATTACCTGCACTTGTAGGAGTTATCGCTACAGGAGGAACTGCTCCATTTGCTTATTCTTGGAATAATAATCTTGGAAATAATTCTTCACACACTGTTTATCCAATGAGTTCCACAAACTATGTTGTAAGTGCAACAGACGCAAATGGATGCACGAGTGCAAGCACAAATATTCTGATTGATGTATACGAACTTACCCTACTTAATCTTTCAATGACAGCAGCCTCAAATTTGTGTGCTGGTGCAACTGCAACAGTTGGTGCATCAACAAGTGGAAACACAGGTTCACTCACTTGGATTTGGAATAATCAGAACTGGACAAATGGCGGACCGTTTACAGTACAACCGAATAATACAACAACTTATCAAGTTACTGTTTCCAACCAGTGTGGAATGACGGTGTCAAATAATACAACCATAAGTGTCAATCCCATTCCTGCAGTTACACTTCAACCACAAGTTTTATCTGGTTGTGATCGTGTAGCTATGATTTTCAATGATACTAATCAAAATAATACTGGTGATTTTTATTCTTGGAATTTCGGTGATAGTTTGACAGGAACCGGAAATAACATTTCACACAATTATGAAGGAAGTGGAACATATAATGTAACCGTTACGATCACTTCAATTTATGGTTGCATTGGAACAGGAAGTACCCTCGCGAATGTGATAATTTATGCTTCACCGCATTCCCACTTCGAGGTTACAGACAATGTAGTGAGTGAACTTGAACCAACTTTTCAATTCGAAAACGATTGTTCAATGAACACCATCGGATGGCAATGGGATTTCGGTGACAACACCACAGACAACATTCCAAGTCCAGCACACACCTATGCACAAAAAGGCACATACAATGTTCGACTCATCGCAACTTCAAATGGTGGATGTGCCGACACAACCGAAATGCCAGTAATTGTTGAACCTGAATTTACCTTCTATGTTCCGAATGCATTCACTCCCAATGGTGACGGAAACAATGACGTTTTCTTCGCATACGGCTCAGAGATCAACAGCTTCTCAATGATGGTGTTCGACAGGTGGGGGAATTTAATTTTCACTTCAAATGATATCAATACGGGATGGGATGGCCGTGCAAAAAACGGTAGTGTTATAGCACAACAGGATGTTTATGTCTACAAAATATTGGTCCAGGATTTCAGGGGCCATTCACACCGCTTAACCGGAAGTTTCTCTTTACTAAAATAAGCGGGCTTGGTTTGGTTAGCTGCGAAAGGGGTACTCGGGCAAGAGTGCCTCTTTTGCATTTACAAAAACCAATTGATGATTAAAAATCAAATACTATTTCGCTTTTTCTGATAACAATAGTTGAATCAAACGTAATGTTTCAGCAGACTCTTTTTCATAAGCCGCTCCTGTAGCGGGACCATTATATCCCGTGTAAACCATTCTCACAGTTCCCAATCTGTCAATATAAATTGTTGTTGGAAAACACATAATTGCATTTAGAAATGGCAAACTCTCTGCTGCACCTTTCGCTCCAGACTTCCCTGTGTTGAGTAATGTGTAATCAACACCATAGTGTGCTTTCAGTCGACGAATATTTGCATTCGCTTTTGCCGTATCTGCAGAACGTTCAAACGCAAGTCCGATAATTTCCAAACCTTGTGCATTGTATTTTTTATAAGCCTCCTCCATCCACGCCGTTTCATCCATGCAATTCGGACACCAACTTCCCATGATTTGCACAATCACAACTTTCCCTTCGAATTTTGGATCGGAAAGTGAAACCGGATTTCCATTGAGATCATTGAAAGTAAAATTGATGTTGGAGGAGTCTTTTACATAAGTCAATTTTTGTGGATCACGCAATTGAAAATTTTCATTTCGTTTTGCAATCCACTTTTCATGCCCAAATTTTCCATACCAAGCATCACCATGAATTGTTCCATCGTGATTTTGTTTCGCTTTAAAAAGAAAAGCGTGTGAGCCATCGAAACTAGATAGCGTTAATGTACAGGCATCCGTTAAGCCGCCTTCAAGAAATCGATCATCACCTGATTCCGTAAGAAAAGTCCCTGCTGTTCCATTTCCAAAATTATTGAACAGTCCAATCGCCATGCTGCTGTCTTTTGTTCCAGGCGAAAAATCACATTCCCATTTTCCATTGAAGTTGCACGTTTTGTAACACGATTTACATAATGGAAATCTTGGCAAATTGTATTGCGCATGAAATTTCAATTGATACGATCTGCTGGAAGAATTATTGAAAAATGTTCCTTGAAATCCTCCAAGGGAATCAATTTTGCATTTGAACCAAGAATCAAAAACAGGCATGTGCCAATTGATGGAATCTTTCGTGACGAATAAACTTTCAACTTCAATATTCTCTGCGGCGTTGTGAAGCGTTAAGGAATAGCCTTCTGGTTGAAGCTCAACAGAAAACGTAAATGGCAATTCTGTCGTGTCGTTTAACGCCAGCGATCCTCGCCACTCACCAAGATGAACACGCAGTGGTGGCTCTGACATTTGCCGATTCGGTCTTTGCTGAGCGAATGAAATTTGAAATGAAAAAATGACAAACAAAAAGCAGAAAATGTTTTTTATCACAACAAGTAATATTAAATTTTTATTCCAATAACACAAACATCATCCACCTGATCGAGATTTCCTTTCCAGGTTTGAAAATCATTTTCAAGACAAACTTCCTGTTCCTTCATTGATAATGTTGAATTTTCCAACAACAGATCCTGCATTTGTTTGTACTTGAATTTTTTTCCTTTGGGACCACCGAACTGATCTGCAAAGCCATCGGTAAACAGATAAATTGAATCTCCATCCTGAAGAGAAATGGATTGTTGCGAAAACATTTTTTGTTCGCCAGTAAAAATCCCAACAGGCTGTTTGTCGGCTTTCCATTCTTGCATTTCACCTGAACGTATCATCCATAATGGATTGTTCGCTGCGGCAAAAACCAATTCTTTCTTTTTTTTGTTGAAGCGACACAACACCATATCCATTCCATCCTTGTTCTCTCCCGAATCACCTTTCTGTTTCAATGCAAGAATTATTTTGACACGTAGCATATCAAGGATTTCTCCTGGCTCAATGATTTTTTTCTCAATAATTATTTCATTCAACAGAGATGAGCCCAACATGCTCATGAAGCCACCTGGAACTCCATGCCCTGTGCAATCGGCGGCAACAATAAAATTATATTCGTTTATTGTAGCCATCCAGAAAAAATCTCCACTCACAATATCTTTTGGCTTGAAAAAAATAAAGGCATCTGTAAAAACATTGCCAATTTCACTTGGATCAGGAAGAATTGCGGATTGAATTCTTTGAGCATAATTGATGCTGTCAACAATTTCCTTTTGTTTCTCCTCCACAATTTCCTTTTGATGTTCAATGATTCGTTTTTGTTTTCTTGTTACTTGAACCCGATTCAACATGAACGCGCCAAAAACCAAAAGCAATACGACACCACCATACAATCCATAACGTTGCGTTTGTTCTTTTTCAAGTTGGAAATTTTTTGCAGTCAATTCCGCATCTTTTACTTTTTCAGCTTCTGCATTTGAAACAGAATCGGCAGCGGCTTTTTTGTCGTATTCATATTGAACTTTTGCCTGAATGCTTTTTTTTGTGTTCTCTTGATTCTGAATACTGTCATGATAAACAACGTAAAGTGTCTGATTTTCATAGGCGTTTTTGTAATCTCCTTTTGCCTTAAAAAGATCAGCGAGTGCGCTGTATAGGGAAACAGTCCACTCGCGACCTCCAGTTTCAAGCGAATAGGCTAAACCCATTTTGTAATTTTTCTCTGCATTGAAATAATCCTTTTTGGCAATATAAGCATCTCCAATACTGAGGTAAGTTGAAGGCAAGTAGGTTTTATCTCCCGCTTCTATCTTCATTTCCAAGGCAAGTTGAAAATAATGAAGCGCCTCATCCAAATTATTTTCTGCCAATGATAGGGAACCAAGGTTATTGTAGGAGGATGCTATTTGGGGTTTGTAACCTACCTGGATATTATGCTCCAATCCAATTTTAAAATATTTTTTTGCTTCCGCGTATTTGCCATCTTGTGCATATAGAATTCCCAGGTTATCATAAATGCTTGCAATGTTCTTGTACTTGCTTTTTTCAGCAATAGCAAGCGCCTTTGTGTAACTATCCATGGCCTCTTCCTTGTTTCGCTGGGCAATGAACACATTTCCAATATTATTATACATCACAATAATATCCGTTGAGTCATGAGCTTGTTCACATAACGGAAGGATCGAATAATAAATTTTTAACGCTTCGGCATAATTTCCCTGGTTGTGATTTACCAGCGCAATATTACTTTGAACCTTTACTCGTTTCTTTTTAAGAAACACAATTTCAGGTTTTCCTTTGCAACGATCCATTTCTTTTTTGAGAATCGTCATTGCAGAATCTGAATATTTCAATGATAACATTAAATTTCCCGAAACGCGCAATTCCCACGCCACTTCCGCCAAGGCATTTATACGAGCCGTGTCTTTTGTAAAGCCATCTTGCAAACGATTCACGTTTTGCAAAACTTTTACCAATGAATCGGATCTTCTGTTTTGGGAATAACCATTGACAATGAAAAGAAAAAAAGGAAAAAGGAAGATGTACTTTTTCATGCAGAAAATATTCAATCTGAAATTTTTATTTATTCTGTCAGTCCTAAAAAGAACAGGTCACAAAAGAATTTTTCTAATGTGACCTGTTTTTTTGTGAATGCTATAAAGATTAAAAATTAAATTCTATCCCTTGTGCAAGTGGCAGTTGATTTCCGTAATTGATTGTGTTGGTCTGACGACGCATATATCCTTTCCACGCATCACTTCCTGATTCTCTTCCACCGCCTGTTTCTTTTTCTCCTCCGAATGCGCCACCAATTTCAGCGCCAGAAGTTCCAATGTTCACATTGGCAATTCCGCAATCGGAACCTTCAACAGAAAGGAATTTTTCCATTTCACGCATACTGTTGGTAAAAATGGCAGAAGACAATCCTTGAGGAACTCCATTTTGCAATGCAATGGCCTCTTCGATTGTTTTGTATTTCATCACATATAAAATCGGCGCGAATGTTTCTTCCTGCACAATGTGATATTCATTTTTCGCTTCGATGATGCATGGCTTCACATAACATCCGCTTTCGTATCCTGCACCAGAAACAACACCTCCGTCAACAATCATTTTGCCACCTTCTTTTTTTGCTTTCTCAATGGCGTTCAAATAATCTTCTGTAGCTTTTTTGTCAATCAGTGGTCCAACGTGATTATTTGCATCAAGCGGATTTCCAATTGACAATTGGCCATATGCATTTTTCAAAACAGAAAGCGTTTTTTCGTAAATGCTTTCGTGAATAATCAGACGTCGTGTAGAAGTACAACGTTGTCCTGCTGTTCCCACTGCACCAAATACAGCACCAACCAAAACCATATTCAAATCGGCATTTTCAGAAACGATGATGGCGTTGTTTCCACCTAATTCCAAAATGCTTTTTCCGAAACGTTGTGCTGTTGCTCCTGCTACAATTCTTCCAATGCGAGTTGATCCTGTAAATGAAATCATCGGAACACGATTGTCATTGTTCATCATATCTCCAACCGGATTTCCAATCAACACACAACTTACGCCTTCTGGAACATCATTCTTTTTCAAAACAGAAGAAATAATATTCTGACAAGCAATAGCACACAAAGGAGTTTTTGAAGAAGGTTTCCAAACGCACACATCACCACACACCCAAGCGAGTGCAGCATTCCAACTCCAAACGGCTACTGGGAAATTGAACGCAGAAATAATTCCTACAATTCCAAGTGGATGCCACTGCTCATACATGCGATGTCGTGGACGTTCACTGTGCATTGTCAATCCGTAAAGCTGACGAGAAAGTCCAACTGCAAAATCACAGATGTCAATCATCTCTTGTACTTCACCCAAACCCTCTTGCAATGATTTTCCCATTTCATAAGAAACAAGTTTGCCAAGTGGCGCTTTGTATTCACGCAATTGATCACCAATCTGACGAACAATTTCTCCTCGTTTAGGAGCAGGAACTGTTCTCCATATTTTGAAAGCTTCTTCTGCTTTCGCCATCACTTTTTCATAATCATCTTTTGTTGCTTGATTCACACTGCCAATAAATTTTCCATCGGCGGGAGAATAAGAATCCACTTTCGGACCAGCAGTGTTCCAGTGTTTTGTTCCAGTGGATGCACCGAAATTATTTTCTTTAATACCGAGCGCACTTAAGGCTTCTGCAATTCCGAAATTATCTGTTAGGACTTGGGACATAATCTTGTTTTTTTAGGGAGTATAAAGGTAGGAAAAAGGAGTAGGTGATTGCAGGTAAATGAGTCAAGTATTTGCTAATAAACAAGCCATTGGAAATGCCTAAATAATGAATAAGTATGGGAGAAAACCAATGAATTTGACCCTCAATCATACTATGGATCCAATATCGAATTGATTATTTTATTTAAATCCGTATTTGCCCTTCTTTTTTTTATTGACAATTTTAATTACATATGAATTCAAATTGTTTAATTTTATTTTCGATATAATAAACCCCCTCGCTTTAACTCCCCCCTACAATGAAAAAAACAATTACGCTTTTCGCCTTCTGTATGGCCATGTTGACTTTTCAATATGGAAAGAGTCAGTGTCCTACAGACTCCATTCAAAATCTTTCCTCGGTGAATTGGCAAGGTTATTTTGCAACTATCAATGATGTTCATGTGGATAATATTACCATTTCCGCAGGAACGGGAGTAGAAAGTACCATACCAAGTTATCAGGCTTACACAAATCCTGTTATTCAGCTCACACAAGGTGGTTATCACAACTTTGAAATTTTCGGTGTTGAATCTGGCCCTTATGCTGTTGGAATTTGGATTGACCTTAACAGGGACCATAATTTTTCACAATCAGAAATGCTTGTTGCGCAACATTCCCCTTCTTCAAATGGATACATGTCGTTGTCCGTAAGTATTCCAAACGATGCATATTCTGATACAGTGGATGTCCGCATAGTAAAATTGTATGATCCGTTTAGCAACATGTTCATCTATACAGACGCCTGCAACTTTACCGCTGAAGGCGGAGAAGTGGAAGATTACAAAGCATTTATCAATTGTAATTACACTATGCAATGGACTTCGTTTGATCCTCAACCCGTTTTGTGTGAAATGAACGGCAATCAACTTTCTGCCTATTCCCCCTTTGGTCAATTGTATTGGTATAATGACACCAACCTTACGCCAATTGATTCTGGAAATTTCCTGATTTTCAATTCGCCTCCACCCGATACAACTTTCTATTTGCAAAATGTCATTGGAGGATGCCCAAGCCCAATGTATCAGGTTTTAGTTACCATTTTCCCTGCTCCTATTCCAACCATTTCTGCACCCGACACGCTTTATGCCTGTACTTCTGTAACGTTGGATGCCGGTCCAGGATTCCTGACTTATCAATGGAGCAATGGCGATCCAAATCAGATTATCACTATTAATTCTGGATATGGTGGACCATTTAGCGTAACGGTGACAGATGGAAATGGCTGTTGGGGTACGGATCAAATTTGGGTTGCAATTGCACCAGATCCTCCTTCCTCTTATGCGTATGTTGTTCCTGATCCAAATATCTGTTCAAACTTTCAAGCCAATTTGATTTATGACAGTCTGATTGATCCTGGAACTTGCGTTTGGCACGAAACCGTTTCTGGGAATTATATCGGAACAGGTTCAAATATTCAAATCACATTTCCTGACACAGGATATTATTATTACACAGCATACATCAATTCCATGTGTGGATTGGATACGGCGCATCTCACTTTTCATTTTGAATTGCAGGCAACTGTTGATTCACTTTATACATTGGAAGGAATTACAGATGGAAACGGACTTAATGTTTTTTGCGCAAGTGGAAATTTTGTAACAGTGATTGCAGGCGGTCTTACCGGACAGGTTTCCTATTGGGATTTGCTGGATATTACCAATGCCCAATCTGTCATGTGGAGTTCAAATAATGACACCATTTATTTGCCAACCAATATGATGACACAAGGAAACCTATATGGTATTGTACTTCATATGCTGACTGCGCAAGGTTGTCCTTCCGTGTCTGACACTATTTTCGGAATGATTTCCACACCATCAGGATTGAATCTTCCCGACACGGCATGGCACTGTAGTTTTCCAACCACATTGGGATCCCCTTCATCCAATTATTCCATTTTCGATGTATTATGGAACACAAGTGATACTACATTCCAAATAAATGTTGCTGCTCCAGGAAACTATTCCGTCACGGTTACCGATGTAACAACAGGTTGTATTGGTACACAATCTACATATGTTGCAGATGGTAATGTGGGGCTTGATGTTTTCCCAGACACAACTGTTGTGTGCGCCCCATTTGCCCATTTCGATTTCGGACCCTACAGCTTATATGTCGGTGAGTGGGACGAATATAACAATATGTGGAATCCCATGAATCAATATTTTGATCCATGGATAGATATTAATGACCAAGGGATTCCAGAATATATTGTTGCAATGGTGACAAACCTGCACATGTGTAATTCAGCTGACACCACACTCCTCCTCTTCAATGGAACTTTCACTTTTGATCTTGGACCAAATGTAAGTACAGCGGCAAGTAGTTATATTATATCACAACCCTATTATCCAGGATACAATTACAACTGGATGCCAGGTAACATCCACACGGCAAACCTAACTGTAACAACAAACGGAACGTACACCCTCACCATCGATAACGGACAAGGTTGTAATTACAGCGATGCTATTACAATAAATTTCACAACGGGAATTGAAGAGGCAAATTTGCAAAACAACATTTCACTTGCTCCAAATCCAGCCGATGATCATTTATTGATTACTGCAAAAGAAGAACGAATGAAAATGGTGCAGATCTATGATGCGCAAGGAAGAATTGTCTTCTCTACCGCAGCGGATCAAAAGGAGAGTTTGGAGATCAACACTTCTGCCTTGAGTAATGGATATTATTTTGTGGAAATAGTAACTGCAGAAAATTCCTTCAAAAAGAAATTAGTGATCAATAGATAAAAGGGAACTGTTTTAGGAAGACAGCGGTTTCAGAATGATTCCGCTGTTTTTTTTATTGCTTTGGCTTGATGCCTACAATAAATTTATCGAAAATTGCTTTGGAGATAATGCTGTAGGAACTTTCAATAATTTTTTTCGGTGAATTGGTATCAGAAGAAAATGTTCCTTTTGATTTCCCCATTGCCACACGTTTTCCATCAGCCGTATTCATCATGGTCCAATGCATCGTGACGGCACGATTGTATTCTGTTTTTCCCATCGTGTTGTAAGGATCGGAACCCAAATCATTATCCATATCAACTTCATTCAAAAACAAAACATAATCTGCATTGTACTTTTTCTTCAAGTATGCGAGCAGGTTGGGTGCAAGAACAATTGTGTTCATGAATTTTTCAACGTCATCTGATTGTGCTTCCACTTGCCCTTTCTGAATTCCTGATTGCTGTTTTATTTTCGCAGAGTCTGCTTTTGTTGCATTCAATGGAAAGTTTACTGGCGTATATGACATGGTGGTGTGCGTATACACATACCACAAATCATCTTTCATTTTCAGAGTGTCATCAATAAGTGAAACAACATTGTATGCAGAACCAAATGCACGTTTGAGTTGATCCACCATTCCGCGACGAAGTGATTCCTCAATCTGTGTAAATTTTTGAGACGTTTCTGAACTGATGGCACGGGAAATATCCGAATTGCAATTGAACATGCGAGGTTCCCAGGGAATTACCAGAACCCGCGTTTTTTTAATTACGTTCGGATCTTCTTTGGTGGTTCCGTTTTTGGTCGTTACTTGAGCCAATGAAATTAACGGAAGGCACAAAAGCAGTAATGGTAATAATGACTTTATCGTGAGGTTCCTCATTTTAGCGCGGATGAGATAATGCAAATTCTACTTTTCTGTTGCAAGACCAATGCCAGAAATTGATTCCAAATAACCTATTGTATTTTTATTATTTAGACAACCTTTTCTAATGGAATATGCTGTTTATTTAAACGCACGAACGATATCGTTTCCATTCGAAAAAACCAACAAGGCAAGAACGAAATACATTCCGATTGTCAAAGCACGTTGCATAAATTTATCGCTCACTTTTTTTCTCGTGATCATTTCCCAAAGCACAAATAAAATATATCCGCCATCGAGAACAGGAATTGGCAACAAATTCATGAAAGCAAGAATCAAGGAAATGGTTGCTGTTGTAACCCAGAATGCTTCCCAATCCCAACCGCTAGGATAAAGTTTTGAAATGCTTCCAAATCCTCCCATTTTAGATGCTCCAACTTTCGAGAATAACAATCTAAATTGTTTTACATAATTGGAAAGTGAAGAAGTTGTTCTTTTCCATCCTTCACCCCAAGCCGCAAAGAATCCAAACTCCATGGTTTTTACTTCAAGGAAATCTGTCGGTGGTTTGCAATAAACGCCAAGGCTACCTGCATCACTTACCATAACAGAATCTGAACGCAATTGTCCGCCACGTTCATATCCAACGTGCACCCACTTACCTTTATTGCGACCAATCACGCTTGAATATTGCTGGAAAAACGGCATGGTATCTTTTCCAATTGATACAATGTGATCTCCCTTTTTTAATCCTGCAAATGCAGCACCTGTTTCAGGTGTCACTTCTGCAATCACAAATGGATATCCTGCGTCAATCAACATTACTTCCTTGTCAACAGCTTTCAAATCCAATCCAGCTGGAATGGGAATACTTATTTTCTCGCCATTACGATCCACCTGAATTGATTTTGGTTGATCAAGTAAAATTGCAACTGCCGCTTTATGAAAATCATCAACAGGTACATTGTCGAGTGAAAGAACCTTGTCGCCATTTTTCAATCCAATTTTTTCTCCGATTGGATCCACATATATTCCATATTTCAAATTTTTTGCAGGAAGATAAGTTACACCATAAGCCCAAGAAACCATACTGAAAATCAAAATGCCAAGAAGGAAATTCATTGTAATTCCTCCAGCAAGAATGATCAAACGCTGATAAGGTTTCTTTGCGCGAAATTCGTGTGGCTCCGGTTCTTTTGCAAGTTTATCATCGGGGTCGCCCATCATTCCATCAATATCAACATATCCGCCAAATGGAAACCATCCCAAACCATATTCTGTGTCGCCAATTTTCTTTTTGAAAATCGCAAACTGCATCACGTTTGATAAAGGGAAAAGGAAATCGAAAAAAAGATAAAACTTATTCACCTTCGTTTTGAACATTCGGGCTGTTATGAAATGGCCGAATTCATGAAGGATGATGAGTAAAGAAAGGCTGAGGAAGAATAATGTAAACTTTATCACGGGCTGAATTTACTTTATGATTGTTTATTTGGAACGGCAAAAGTACGGATTTATAATGGGGGAAAGGGACTCGAGGCTTAGGACTTGGGACAAGGGTTTGTAGAAGCGCCGATTTTAACAATTCTTATAACTTACAATATAGTTTTCCTAAGTCACCAGTCCTTAGGCTCTATTCACCATTTCAACTGCAATTCTTCTTCCTTCCACATCACTTTTTATATAATCTTCAATTGTAGGATTTTTTATGAAAGATGATTTAGCAATTGTCTTTTCAATAATATCAGCAATCTGCAAAAAACCTATTCTATCTTCCAGAAAAGCTTTCACGGCAATTTCATTCGCGGCATTCATCACACACGCGCGATTTCCACCTTCACGCATGGCATCATACGCGATTCCCAAACAGGAAAATGTTTCCACGTCCGGTTTTTCAAAATTCAATGCTGGGTATTTTGTAAAATCAAATCTCGGAAAATCAGATTTCAAACGATTGGGATAACTGAATGCATATTGAATCGGCAATTTCATATCGGGTAAACCCAATTGCGCTTTCATACTTCCATCACGGAATTGCACAAGTGAATGCACAATACTCTGCGGATGAACAATCACATCAATTTGTTCTGGCTTCAAATGAAACAACCATTTTGCTTCAATCACCTCGCAACCTTTATTCATCAATGTTGCAGAATCGATTGTAACCTTCGCTCCCATTTCCCAATTAGGATGTTTGAGTGCCTCCTTTTTTGTAACGTGCAAAAGTTCATCGCGTTTTTTTCCGCGGAATGGTCCACCTGAAGCAGTCAAATAAATTTTCTCAATTGGATTTTGAAATTCGCCAGCCAAACATTGAAAAATAGCAGAATGTTCTGAATCGACAGGAAAAAGATTCACGCCATTTTTTTTTGCCTCTGCCGTAATGAGATCTCCTGCAACCACAAGTGTTTCTTTGTTCGCCAACGCAATTTGTTTCCCCGCCTTTACGGCAGAAAGTGTTGAGCGCAATCCTGCATAACCAACAATCGCCGCAAGCACCATATCGATGGAATCCATTTGCACCACATCGGCCAATGCCTCTTCACCTCCGTAAACTTTTATTCCTTCATCCAACAAGGCACTTTTTACTTTCGCCAATTGCAAGTTGTCATTTATTACAACCACATTCGGTTTGAATTTCAAGGCTTGTTGAATTAACAAATCGGAATTGTTTCCCGCTGCCAAAACCTCTACCACAAAACGCTCCGGATGCGCGTCAATAACCTCAAGTGCCTGCGTTCCGATGGAACCGGTTGAACCTAATATTGCGAGATGTTTTTTTTCTTGTGACATAAAATGGTATCTAGTATCAAGTAGCGGGTATCAAGTATTTTAAATAATTGCAAAATTATAAATGCAGTACCTGATACTTAATATCTGATACCTGATACGATTTTTACTGAAAAACCATATACTCCGAAGGATCAATTGCCGTTCCGTTATACCACAATTCAAAATGCAAATGCGGACCAGAAGTTTGTTCTCCTGAACTTCCCACAATCGCAATCGGATCTCCTGCTTTTACATATTCGCCAGTTTTTTTCAAGAGCGCAGCATTGTGTTTGTAAATGGAAATCAGATTGTCGGCATGTTGTACAGAAATCACATAACCCTCATCCGTTGTCCAACCTGCAGAAATTATTGTTCCGTCCAAAGTTGCACGGATTGGTTCGTTTTCATCTGCCGCAGCAATATCAACACCAAAATTTTCCTCGGCAGAATTGAATGCATTTGAAACCACCCCTTTTACTGGAACAAAAAAGAAAAATCCACTGATGCCACCTTTATGTTTCACATCAATCGCGAGTGAATATTGGTCTTGTGTTTCAATTTCATTTCTCAAAGCTGTATCAGCCGCACTAGGGCGAAAGTTTAAATTATTGTAGTTTTTTGTGGTGTCGCGGGGGTTTTTTGGATGTTCTGCAGTATCGTTTCCTGTCAAAATCAAGGAGAGATTGTCCATGTAACGTTGCTTCTGTACAATCGCCTTTTCCAAAGAGTCGGATTTGAAATTGAGCAGTACCAATTCCTTTTGCATTCCCACATCGGCATAACCGGGAATATATTCTCGAATGGGCGTAAAGGCAACCAAACTAACCACAAATGTGATCATGGCAATGGCCACCACAGCAATCAAAATAAGAAAGCCGAGCGGAGTTTGTCGCAATGAAAAACGCTCCTCAAAGGTGTCGTCATTCATCACCACCAAGCGGTATTTGTTCCGCAGGCGATTTATCAGTTTGGGTTTTTCCTTTTCAGCTGCCATTATATAGTAGAATGATCCCAAAGGGATCCTTCCGGACAAATATCGCAATAAACAAGCCTTTTAAGGCAACCGCCATTCATTTTAAGCGTCTGTAATTACGGGAATACACTATTTTTGCGATCCCAACGTTAGCACAATTCAGCTTGGCATTTTTGTCTGTGAGAAAATATACTACATATCAATTCAGCATTCTGTTGTTTTTCGCCCTACTAATTATCGGGGCGTGCTCTACAACGAAGAATACATTTGTAACCCGCACCTACCATAATATTAATTCGCGTTACAACGGATTGTTTTATGCGCGCGAAAGCATGAAGGATGCACAAGCGAAAATTGAGACTTCCTACATCGACGATTATTCGCAACTGCTTCCGCTCTTCCGTTTACCCAATACACCGGAAACAAAAGGTTGTTTCTCCGATCTTGAAAAGGCGATTAAGAAGGCTACAACTTGTATTGAACATCATGCCATTACCACAAAATCAGGATCGGAAATTGCAGGCGCGGTAAAATGGATTGATGATTGTTATCTCGTAATCGGAGAAGCGCATTATTATAAAGGAGAATATCTCACTGCCATGGATATTTTCGATTACATGATTCAGAAATATTCAACTTCTCCAATTCGGTCTGACGCGATGTTATGGAAAGCACGCGCTCAAATAGAACTTGGAGCTTTTACTGATGCAGAATCAATTCTAGATGTTGTTACCAATGACAAAACCTGCCCGAAAAAACTGCAGGGAGAAATAAAGGCTACTTACGCATATTTATATATGGAAACTGGCAATTATGTCAATGCCATAAAAATGCTTGAAGAGGCTATTCCATTAACGAAATCTAAAAAAACACTTTCACGTTACACATTTGTAATCGCACAGTTATATGAGAAAGTCGGAAAAGAGAAAGATGCATTTGCTAATTATGGAAAAGTGGTGGATATGCATCCGGCCTACGATATGTTTTTCAATGCAAAATTGAATCGTGCAAGACTGAGTGCGTCGGACGAAAAAAACAGAACTGCTGCGAAAAAAGATTTGCAAAAAATGTTGACCGATGCGAAGAATACGGAATACAAGGACCAGATTTATTATACACTTGCGCAACTTGACCAGAGATCGGGCAATACGACTGGTGCGATAAATTATTATCGTCAATCTGTTGCTTTCAGTATGGGAAACAATAAACAAAAAGCCATGTCCTATTTGGCACTCGGTGATTTGTTTTTTGCGGATACCGATTATAAAAAAGCACAAGCCTATTATGACAGCACAATGACTTTCTTGCCAAAGGATTTTCCAGGTTACAAAGCCATTGATGAAAAACATAAAAGTCTGGCCAACCTTGTTAGGTATATAAATATTGTTTCGACAGAAGATAGTTTGCAGGACATCGCAAAGAAATATGGAACTGATACCACAAAACTTTATCCTTTCATTGACAAACTGATTGCACAAATTCAGTTGGATGAAAAAATAAAAAAAGATTTGCTCGAACAACAAATTGCCAATGGAAATAACTCGAATAGTCCTGGGAGTTCGGGTGGATCTCCTGCTGCAAGTGCGTTTTATTTTTACAATTCTTCCAATATAACTTTCGGCGTAAATGAATTCACTCGCAAATGGGGAAGTCGAAAACTAGAGGATAATTGGAGAAGGTTGAACAAGGAAACACTTATTCCGGATGAAAATGCAAATCCTGAAGTCAAAGATTCTGCTACTGCAGCAGCATCAAAAAATCCTAAAGGTGGAAATCCAAAATATTCCCGCGATACCTACATTAAAAATCTCCCCCTTACTGCTGATGCGCTGGCAAAATCTGACGAAAGAATTGCGGATGCTTTATATAATCTCGGAACATTATATAAGGAGCAAATGGCAAATAACAAAAAGTCTGCTGCTGCTTTCGAGGAACTTTGTCAACGATACCCAACAAACAAATACGCGCTTGCGTCCCATTTCCAACTCTGGCGTTTGTACAAAACAACTGGTGAATTAAATAAATCTGAAGATCATAAAAATTACATCTGCAAAAATTTTCCTGAAAGCGATTATTGTTCACTGATTAACAATCCGGACTACGAGGCTGGAAAACAAAACGAGCGCGTTAAAGTGAACTCCTATTATTCAGTCACCTACGATTCCTACGTCAGAAGAAATTATCTGGATGTGATTTCCCGATGCAATACGGCTGATTCCTTATTCGGAAAAAAGAATGATCACGCCGCACAATTTGCATATATCCGCGCGGTGAGTGTTGGCAAAACAAAAGGAAGTGCTGCAATGGAATCAGAGCTCACAAAAATTGTTGCGAATTATCCAAAAGATCCGATGCGGCAACAAGCACAAGCACTCCTCGATGCAATGCACAAACAAGCAGGCCAAATCATTATTGCGCCACAGGATACCATAGCGAAAAGTACAGGCCCTGTTTATTTGCAAAATGCCGATGTGGAATACCAATTCATGATTGTGGTGGATAATGGAAAAGGTGATTTGAATAAATTCAAAATCGGTATCTCAGATTATAATTCCATGATGTTTGCATCGCAAGGATTAAGCATCAACAGTATGGTGCTCGATAATTTGCATACTTGCATTCTGGTGAAGAGTTTCAAAAATCAAAAGGAGTCGCTTGATTATTACACTTTATTAAAATCAAAACCTGACCTTTTTGCCTACTTAAATTCAGGAACTTTTCAGGTGATGATTATTTCAACAGAAAATTTCTCTCTCTTCTTCAAGGACAAAAATGTAGATTCCTACAAAGCATTTTTTGATGCTAATATTCTGAAGAAGTAGTTTTTAAATTGCTGTTTTTTTGCGTGAAGGATTGAAGCGGTTACCCCACAGTAGAGATAAAATTAATTTTAGAAAAAATAATACGAGGAGTAATAGCGGAAAGCCTGACCCACACAGTACTGTGGGGGGCACGCCCAAAACACCCTTTTTCAACAATTTCCCCCAACTTATCAAAAAATGTTCTTATTCCCCTCAATTTCATAACTTTGGACAAATAAAAACAGCCATGTTTAACAATAAGAATATGAGCAGCAACCGCAACAACACACCTGATTCAGGTACAGTGAACATCATTGGTGCCGGAACGTCCATTGAAGGCGATGTCATTTCAAGTGGCGATATCCGTATTGACGGTTCACTTAAAGGAACACTCAAAACACGCGGCAAACTTGTCGTGGGGCCTTCTGGAAATGTTGAAGGAGAGGTAACTTGTCAGAACGCCGACATTTCAGGAAATATTCGCGGAAAAGTGAATGTAACTGAATTGCTTTCCCTTAAAGGAACTGCAAAACTGAGCGGAGAAATTTCTACAGGCAAACTTGCCATTGAACCTGGCGCTGACTTCTCAGGCTCTTGCAGCATGGGTGGGGTAGTGAAAGAAATTCAACATGAACACCCTGATGCCGAACTCGCCGAAAAAACGGCCTGATTTTTCTACAGCAAAGTATTTGTCGATGGCCACTTATATGGCTGTAATAATTGTGGCTGGAACACTTGGCGGTCGGTGGCTTGACCAACATTTTCATCTCACAAAATTTCCACTTTTTACATTATTACTTTCATTGCTTTCTGTTTTTTCAGCAATGTGGTATTTTATTCGCGATTTCATGAAGAAGTGATTTGGATGAAAAAAATCAATCTTCATTTGAATTTTTTTTCGCGTATTCGTTGGTTGATCTGGATCTGAAATAAAATAGTTTTTGAAAATTGAGCCATTCGGCGAGAACTGCGGCTACCTTTGCGACGATGACCACTCTTACAAAACATTTTCTGCTTTATTCAATTTTCCTGGCACTTATTGCAGGCGCATTATTTTATTGGAATTATTCTCAACCCATCGAAAATGTGCTGTCGGCTTCTTGGGGTGTCTTTGCTTTTTTTGCAGTCTCATTTTTGCTCAACCATCTTTTTTTGCTCAATGCTGAAAACAAGAAACCAGGCGTTTTCATTCGGCGTTTCATGGGAACCTCCACCTTACGTTTATTTGTGTTTGTAATCATCATTGTACTTTATGCAATGACACATAAAACACAAGCACACCTTTTTATCCTCCACTTTCTGATTTTCTATTTTCTATTCGCAACTTTTGAAATTGCAACACTTTATAATCACTTTCGTCCAAAAGAATGAACCCGTATTAACCCCTCTTTCTAAAATCATTTCTCATGAAAAATATTCTTCTTTCTATAGGCGCCTCTTTTATACTGATTGCGCTTCCTGCACAAGTGGAAAGCGGCGATTTAAGAGCAGATGACAAAAAATCTGTGACGCCAACAGCCGAAGAAACACACGCTTATTTTGCTGCAGGTTGCTCCTACTATTTTCTACCTCTTGCTTCCGTTAATGCACAACTGGAATCAATGGGATTGAAAAAAGGTTTTACAAGTGCAATTGGCCTTGGCCTTGATCGTGGCTATGCCTCAGTAACTAGTAAATTGACACACGCGGTAACGGGTCTAATGTCGTTCCACTATCTTTTGCCACAAGAATCAGGCAGTGCAGGTGATTCAATAAAGGCAACACTAAATGGTTATAATGCTCAGTTTGATCTTCTTGGCGCAAACTTTCTTAAATCACAAACAGTAACCTTTACAGGAGGGCTTGGTTGGGCCTTTGGAAGATTAAAGCTTACTGAAAATAAGAATGGGGCAAAAACAACTTTTCTAGATAAATATTTTGCTCCGGAATTACGTGTAGAGTTTAATGTCAGGCTGGCCGATCATTTTTTTATTGGCCTTCGTTACGCATATCGTTATGACGTAACCAAGAAATCATGGTCGGTTTCAGGCGCCAACCCAACAAACCTCGCTGCCACCGACATGAGCGGAACGATGATTGGCGCATTCATCGGCTATGGGAAATGATTTGTCGAATTAATTCACCCCTCACGCCCCTACCAAAATAAGCTCCATTTTTTTTGGTGGAAAAAAGGTTGCTTTTCTTCAAAATTCTTGATGAAAATCTTACTAAGCTTTGATGGAAATAGCTAGTTTTGCACCCGAATTCAGGAAGTATCTTGGATTTGAATGCTAAACTCCTGTTAATCAATGCGAATCAACAGTATACTTGCCCGAATTGTCCTCTTTGTTGGAGCGTTCCTTGTTCCCGCCCTTGGTTTTGCGAGATATGAGGATGAAAAAGCAGATAGCGCTAAGTCAGCGGCTGAACCTGTGAAAACTGAGAAGAAAGCGGAAGGTTTTAATCCAGGCGAAATGATTATCGAACACATTTCCGATAATCACCAATGGCACATTTATGGTAAGCTGGCTATTCCTCTTCCTTGCATTGTAAAAACTGACAAGGGTTTTGAATGTTTCTCTTCTGGAAACTTCCGCAATCACGAAACACATGAATTGCAACCATACGAAGGAAAAAATTACACCTACGCACTTAAAGAAGGAAAAATTGTTGTTTGGGATAAAGTTGCTGATGCTGAAAATGAAACCGCAACAAAAACATTGCTCGACGTTTCGATTACCAAAAATGTAGTGACGCTGTTTATCGTTGTTGGATTAATGTTTTTGATTTTCTTCAACGTCGCGAAAACTTATAAAAAACGTGTAGGCCAAACAACAAAAGGAATGCAATCGGTTTTTGAACCGTTCATTATGTTTGTCCGTGATGATATTGCAAAAACAAGCATTGGGAAAAACTACGAACGTTACATGCCTTATCTGTTAACCGTGTTTTTCTTCATTTGGATTTCCAACATGCTCGGATTAGTTCCTTTCTTCCCAGGTGGAGCAAACTTTACAGGAAACATTACCATTACACTTGCATTAGCACTCTTGACATTTGTCATCACATTAATAAGTGCAAAGAAAAATTACTGGAGACACATTTTCGCAATGCCAGGCGTTCCTATTGGTGTATTGGTGATTCTAACACCAATTGAAATTTTCGGAATGTTCCTAAAACCAATGGTGTTAATGATTCGACTTTTTGCAAATATCACCGCAGGACATATCATCGCCCTTTCGTTCTACGCGCTGATTTTCATTTTTGCAAAAGGAGGAGAATCAATGGGGGCAGGTCTTGGTGTTTCCGTTGCATCCGTTGCTTTCTGTGTATTCATGATGTTCCTTGAATTACTTGTTGCGTTTATCCAAGCTTACGTTTTCACTTTGCTTTCCGCGATTTATTTCGGATCAGCAGTGGAAGAACATCATCACGAAGAACACAGTGATTCACCTGCTGCTGTTGCGGCACATTAATTTGTAATTTTTTTAACCTAAATATCAATTATCATGATTTCAAACATTCTACTTCAAGTTGCTACTGCTGAAAACCTCGGAATGGGCTACGGTCTTGCCGCTTTGGGTGCTGGTGTAGCTGCCCTTGGTGCTGGTGTAGGTATTGGTCGTATTGGTGGTTCTGCGCTCGAGTCAATCGCGCGTCAGCCAGAAGCAATCGGCGATATCCGCTCTAACATGATCTTGACTGCCGCTCTCGTTGAAGGTGCTGCCTTCTTCGCAATGGTTGTCGGTCTTCTGGTTATTTTCAAATAGTCAGAAAAAAATCTCTCACCGAATTTACGGTTGGTAAATTCGGTGAGTTTTTAAAATGAATTCGATTTAGAACAAACCATAAAAAAATATCGCGATGCAATTAGTAATGCCCGATACCGGTTTATTGATCTGGATGATGATCACCTTCCTGATCGTGTTAATCCTCTTGAAGAAATTCGCCTGGAAACCGATTTTGACAATGATCAAAGAGCGCGAAGATTCCATCGATAGTGCGCTCAAATCTGCAGAACGTGCAAAAGAAGAAATGCGCAGTCTGCAATCAGACAATGAAAAAATTCTTGCCCAAGCCCGTCACGAACGCGATCAAATGATGAAAGAGGCGCGTGACATGAAAGACAATATTGTTGGAGAAGCAAAAGGAAAAGCAAAAGAGGAAGCAGATAAAATTCTTGCATCGGCACGTGAAGCAATCCAAAATGAAAAGATGGCTGCAATCACCGAATTGAAAAATCAGGTTGCGTTACTTTCTGTTGACATTGCCGAGAAAATTCTCAAGCGAGAACTTTCCGACGAGAACAAACAAAGAGATCTTATTGGCGATTTATTGAAAGACACTAAGCTTAACTAGTTATGATTGAAACAAGGGTTGCTTACCGCTACGCGAAATCATTAATTGATCTTTCATTGGAGAAAGGTCAACTTGAACAAGTGCGTGAAGACATGCAGCTCGTGTATGATACTATTCATGCAAGTCATGAATTTGCCATCATGTTGAAAAGTCCAATTATCAAAACAGACAAAAAACAAGAAATTCTCAAAGCAATTTTCGGAGGGAAAATCGGAATTATTTCTGCTGAGTTCATTGAAATCATCACACGCAAACGTCGTGAGATGGAATTAATTGGAATTGCTGAAGCGTTTCTCAACCAATACAAAAAGCACAAGCAAATTCTCAGCGCAGTAATTACAACTGCTTCTGGTCTCGATAAAAATCTTCGCGAAAAAGTTTTGCAAATTGTAAAGGGCAGCACAACATCAGAAGTGGTGCTAGAAGAAAAAATAAACAAAGATCTCATCGGCGGATTCATCCTTCGTGTCGGTGATCAACAAGTAGATGCAAGTATTCTGCGCCAGATCAAAAATCTGGACCGTAGCTTTAGTGAAAATCCATACGTAAGAGAGATTTAATTTTAAATAAAATGGCAGAAGTAAAACCAGCGGAAGTTTCCGCAATCCTACGACAGCAACTTGCCGGTTTCAAATCGGCAAAAGAAATGGAAGAAGTTGGAACTGTTCTCCAAGTTGGTGATGGTATCGCCCGCATCTATGGACTTTCCAATGTACAATCCGGTGAGCTGATTGAATTTGAAAGTGGCTTACAAGGAATCGCGTTGAATCTTGAAGAAGATAACGTTGGTGCTGTTGTACTTGGTTCCACAAATGCCATTCGCGAAGGTGATACCGTTCGTCGTACAGGAAGAATCGCATCCATTAAAGTTGGTGAAGGAATGTTGGGCCGTGTTGTTGACACGCTCGGACAACCAATCGACGGAAAAGGTCCGATCACTGGAACTACCTATGAAATGCCACTTGAGCGAAAAGCTCCTGGTGTAATTTATCGTCAGCCTGTAAACGAACCATTGCAAACT
>CAIQQJ010000036.1 GCA_903873905.1 uncultured Flavobacteriales bacterium | reverse complement strand
TGATACCAGCTACTTGATACCAGATACCAAAATCTTATTTATCAGTTTGATTTTTTTATGCATTTTGTAATACTCAAACGTCATAAATCAAATCGCAGGTTATGTTGAAGAGCAGATTTTTTATGCTCGCTTTTATGGCGACGATGTTAAGTTCCATGCTTTCCGCACAGGAATCGCGTTTGCTTGTGCTAGGGAAAATCATTTCCTCCAAAGACAGTTCTTCATTGGAAGGAGTGATTGTGATTTGTAAAGATCCATCAAGACAAAGTCGTTCAGATAAAAACGGGAATTACGCAATTCTCATTGACAGAAAAATAGGTTCTGTTTTGGAATTCAGAATTCTCGGACATAAAACCGTTTCACGGACGATCACTGCTCAAGTTTTGAAAAGGGCAATAGGAGACACTTTGAATTTGAATATTGTGATGCCTGCCGAAATGATTGAGTTGAAGCCCACAGATATTTCAGCCCATCAAGGGCCGGATACAGTGATAGGGAATTGGCATTTTTTCATTGAAGATTATATTTTTTACGATTCAGGTCAATTTGTTCTACTCACATTTGAAAAGAATTTGAAGTCAGCACAAGTGATGTTGGTGGATAGAGAACAAAACATTATCAGCAAAACGGATATTCCCATTGAGGCGATTGAATTGTTTAAGGATTATCAAGGACATATTAATGTGATGTGTAAGGATTCTGCATTCCGCGTTCATGTTTTTCCTGACAAACATATTGCCTTAATGGCATTGCCTTATCGTGATTTTTGTGATAGAATGTTACCTTGTGTGGATACGATAGGAGGGAAGATTCTTTTTTCAAATTACAATCGGGATTATCCTGAGTTTTCCTATTTCACTTACAATCCTGCTGATACGGTAATAAAAAAAGTGAGAACGATTGTTGATAAGGATTTGTTGGCGCAATACAATTGGGAATTTGATTACCTCAAACCCAAAGATCGTTTATACGCGCGTAAGATGGAAGCGTATACAGGAATTGATAAACGCATTATTGCAGCAACGATGACAGGTTTTCCGAATTCAATTTATTACACACCATTATATGCACCAATGTTTGTTGTGCAGGATACCATTTGTGTTTTCGATCATTATTCCGATTCACTTTTTCTTTATGATAAAGGAGGAAAACAAATACACGCTTCAAAAATTGATTATCACCATCCTGCCAATTGGAAAGAATGGAATCATCAATTGCATCAGGATGAAGTGACAGGAGAAATTTATGCGCGATTTGTAAAAGGAGGATTTTATTATTTGAAACGTATTGATATTAAAACAGGAAAAATTACTGGAACCTATAAAATCGAGAATCAATATCCGAAGCATATTCGCATTAGAAGTGGAAATGTATATTATATTTTCCGTCCAACAGAATCGATTCAGAAAAAATATTTGTATCGGGAAAGAATCAATTGAAATTTATTGGAGGTGAAAAACACGCTTTCAATGGCATGATTCCTCAATGAAAATGTCATATCTTTAAGAAAAATATTAAAACATGAAAAAATTATTTTTATTTCCAATAGTTGCAATGTTTTTCGGATTTACATTTCAATCGGAAGAAATTAAGCCTATAGATATTGGAACCGATCTTCCAAAAGCAGATGTGAAATTATATGATGTGCTTTCTGGAAAAGAATTTTCCATCAACGATAAAAAAGGTGAATTAGGAACCTTGGTAATATTTTCCTGCAACACCTGCCCATACGTTATTGCGAATGAATCACGCATACGTAGTATTCAACTTGATGCGCAGCGAATGAAAATTGGAGTAGTCATCATCAATTCAAATGAAGCAAAACGGGATGCGGACGACTCAAAAGAAGCGATGAAAAAATATGGAATTGCGAAGAAATTTCTTGCTCCCTATTTGGTGGATGTAAATTCTGATTTGGCGAATGCATTTGGTGCAACTCGCACGCCTGAAAATTTCCTGTTTGATAAAGATGGAAAGTTGGTTTATCGTGGAGCGATCGATGATAGTCCTAAGGAAGAAAAATCCGTTAAAGCACATTATTTGTTGGATGCAATGACTGCAATGTCTAATGGGAAAGAAATTGCTGTGAAGACAACAGTTTCTAGTGGTTGTTCGATTAAGAGGTTAGCACCAAGTTCTAATCAGTTAGTAAATCCTGGTCTACCTAATGATAAATAGAAAATTGGATTCCATTAAACTGATTTTTTGATTGCACTCAAGTAAATTTTCTTGATACTATTTTTTTCTTCTTTTAAAATGATCGTTTCAATTGCAGGCAGCAGTTTTTTATTGTGTTTGGTTTTCAATTTCAGGATTTCTCCCAGTGCAAATGCAGCAGCCCATCTGACCACAGTTCCATCATAGGAAGTGTTTGTCAAAAGATTTTTGATTGCCTTGTCGAGATCTTCTGGGAAAAGATGCGCGATGTTTCCGATCACTTTTGCAGATTCCCATTTTATTCTTGGTGCTTTTTCGGACAGCGTTTGACTGACAAAATCGAGAACGCTTTCATCAGCAATGGAAGGGTTTTGTTTTGTCGCAAATTCAATGGCTTCAATGCATGTCGCTTTTATTGGATCATTTGATGTGCCAGCAAATCCAATCAGTTCATCTACTCTCAACTTATCATTGAGCAACCATTTGCTGATGGTTTCCGTTTTTTCTTTTGGCTTTTTGCCTTTGTCACTTAGAAGATTCTGGAGATTCATTCGAGTCTAATTTTATTGGAGATAATTGGTGTGAAAAAATATCCAATTTATTATTTAGCTGATAGGAAATTGTGAATGGTAATTATTTTCCCAGTTCACGCATTGCTTTCCTGATAATGTTTAGATCAGTTCCAACTTGATAATCTTTTGCGTAAAGTAAATTCAATCTTCCGCAAATAATTGCTGTTCGTTGTTCTTCAGGCAAAACATCCGATGGATTTAAAACACCTTTACGGATTTTGGGCAAATGAATATTTCCATCTTTTGCAGGAGCAAAACCAACCCAGGATTTTATTCCAAATAAAACGGCAAAAATATTTCCAATAAATCCAAACGGCTTTTTCATTATCCACATTAGCAAAGGGAAAAGAGAAAGAAGTGCCAATGAAACACAAACATCCACCACGCGTTTATTTCTTCTGTTCACAGCTTTGCTCACTGAGTTAATATCAATCACATAAAGATCACCAGCTGTATCAATGGAATTGCTTCCAATGATTGACATACTTTCCGGCGGAGCAATTTTGTAATTCACTTTTCTGCTTTCTCCCAACTGCGCCATGCGATCGATGATTTGTTGAGCAGGCAAATCTTTTGCACAAAAAATAACTTCATCCATGCTGTAAATGGTGACGATGTCTTGCAATTGTCCGAATCGACCAAGAAAACCAGCGTCATTTATTTCATCATCTGTTGCGCTAACGAATCCCACGAAACTTGTATTTGCAGAAGTTTGGTTTAACAATCCTTTTACGCGCCGACATTCATCCGCACTACCAACAATGGCAATACGTTGTGCATGTCCGCTGTCGATGCGCATGCTTTTGATTCGTGCGAGCGAGAAAAATAATCTGGTCAACAATAAACTTGCAAGCGCCCAACCAGCACCGAAAAGAATTAATGCACGTGAGAAACGCCAATCTTCAGGCAAGAGCGCGTACATGATGAGAATGACAGCAGTTCCCACAAAAATTCCGCGAACAATTTTCAATAAGCGAACGGGTTTATCATAACCGCCACTGAAATAAACGGCGAGCAACCAAATGACAGAATAAATCGGAAAGAAAATATTTACGAGCTGCGAAGAATAATAACCGCCTTCCACCAATTTAATATTCAACTCATAATAGGATTTGATAAAGTACAATCCTGTAAGCAGAATGGCCAAATCAAAGGCAGGTAATGCAATTGCTTTTAGGAATCGAGTGAAAACTGCAGTGCCTGCGCGTAAATAAATGGCGATGTTGATGAGAAAGGAAAAAAGTTTGGCATTCTTCGTAGAGAAATGTTTTCGTGCGAAAATTACCATTGCACGATAAAAAACAAAAACATAATTGACACTGCTTTTCTTAGTGCTTTCTCCTTTGTAGTGAATAATGCGTGTATCGTGGAAATAATAATTTTTGTATCCACCAAGGATCAATCGGTAAGAGAGATCAATGTCTTCTCCATACATGAAATATTCTTCATCCAACAAGCCAACTTTATCAAGTGCGGCTTTTCGCAATAACATAAATGCACCGGATAGAATTTCAATTTCGTGTGTCTGATCCTTGTCGAGAAATCCCAAATGATACCGACCAAACTTTTTTGATTTCGGAAATATTTTTGAAAACCCGAACATTTTATAAAATGCAACAGATGGAGTAGGTAGTCCGCGTTTTGATTCGGGAAGGAAATTCCCTTTTCCGTCAATCATTTGCACGCCCAGTCCGCCAGCATTTGGATGTGCATCCATGAAGGCAACAACTTTATCAAAAGTGTTTTCTTCTACAACCGTATCAGGATTCAACAACAAAATATATGCTCCTGTTGCCATTCGCATCGCCTGATTATTGGCTTTTGCGAAACCGAGATTTTCCTTGTTTGCAATCAGTTTTACCTCTGGGAATTTATCTTTCACCAGAGCAACCGAACCATCGACAGAATTATTATCAACCACAAAAACTTCCACCGCCAAATTCTTCGAAGCCTTTCGCACAGAATGCAAACATTGCTCGAGAAAATGCTCAACGTTGTAATTGACTATGATGATGGATAGTTTCACTCGATCGATGTGCTGATGGGCAAATGTGCTGATGGGCGGATGGGAATAATGTTCATTCTTGGCAAATTTAACTGTTCGCTTGGATTTTGGGCTTTGGAAAGACTATAAACGCTTTTTTGCTGTGGATATTATGGAACTAAGCACTTTTTGAATGCGATTTATTTGCTCCAACAAATTTGCAGGATCTGGTAGGTGTTCCGAATGTTTGCATAACAACAGCCAATATTCAGTTTCCTCCGCTTCCTTTGCTGATATTTTCAATTTATGTACAAAATCATTTTTGCTTTCTGCAGATTGTGATTCCCTCACATTTGCACCAATTGAAGTACCCGATTTGAATAATTGATTTGATAAGGGAAACTTCCGAATCTCCTCCAATTTAGAAGTGAATTCCACAATTTTCAAAGAAAAATCAAAAGTCAGATCTACAATTAAATTACCAGTCTCTTTCATATATAATTATTAATAAAAAAAATAAAATTGGCCGCAAATCTATAAAAAATTAATTGCCAAAGTCAAAAAATAAAACCAATTTGGAATATCTACCATAGGTAGATTTGTTTTTCACCCTTCACCCTTCATTAGCACATCAGCACATCAGCATATCAGCATATCAGCACATCAGCATATCAGCACATCAGCACATCAGCACATCAGCACATCAATTCCCTCTAGAAGAAAACGTCTTTTCATACGGAATCCGATTTACTATCGATCTTCCCAATGTAATTTCATCCGCATATTCCAATTCATCGCCAATGGAAATTCCACGCGCAATGGTTGAAACGGGAATGTTGAATTCCTTCAGCTTCTTGTAAATGAAAAAATTCGTGGTATCACCTTCCATCGTTGTGCTGAGTGCCATGATGATTTCATGCACATTTCCTGCAGCAACACGTTGTACCAAAGAATCAATTTGCAAATCATTCGGACCAATTCCATCCATCGGAGAAATAATTCCGCCAAGTACATGGTAAACGCCAATGTATTGATGTGTATTCTCAATCGCCATTACATCACGCACATCTTCCACCACACAAACAATTCCATGATCACGTTTTGTTGTTGAACAAATGGAACATGTTTCATGATCACTGATGTTGAAACAGGTTTTGCAATATTTCAATTCCTCTCTCAAGCGTGAAAAAACATTCCCGAATTTTTTTACAGTCGCTTCATCTTGTCGCAACAAATGCAACACGTACCGCAATGCCGTTTTGCGTCCAACGCCAGGCAATTGGGCAAAAGCCTCAACAGCTTCTTCAACGAGTTTCGACGGGTATTGCATCATTTCGCGCAAAATTAGCGATCGAATTTGTTTTCTGCAGAATGACAATCGTGTTTTATGAAGGTTCTTATGAACAAATGGAAAGACTTTTACAATTCCAATATTTACATCCACTTTATTTTGGGCGTGCCCCCCACAGTACTGTGGGGGTCGGGCTCATTCGTTACATGTCCTCTCCCAACCCTCCCAACAGCATTGTTGGGATTGGGGGGATCCGGGCTTTCTCCTGAAGGGCCACTATGTGGCACTGCTATCCCTCACGCAAAAGAAAAAAAACACCAACTGCCGATCTACTTTCAACACACATGTGATGTAAAACATTTTCGTGTTTCTGTATTGCAAAATAATTTCTCAACACCTGTTAATTAGCTCGTTTTCCCTATACATTTTTCCCTATTTTTGACCTTCAATTTTCAAATAACTAATCACAAATCATCAATAAATAATATTATGGGCGTTCTCGTCGGAAAAAATTCAAAAGTAATTGTACAAGGTTTCACAGGAACTGAAGGCACTTTTCATGCAACACAAATGATAGAATTCGGTACGAATGTCGTTGGTGGTGTTACCCCTGGAAAAGGTGGTACAAAACATCTTGAGAAACCTGTTTTCAATACTGTTTCTGATGCCGTACTTGGAACAGGTGCCGATGTATCCATCATTTTTGTTCCACCTGCATTTGCTGCCGATGCAATTATTGAAGCGGCTGATGCTGGAATTAAAGTGATCGTTTGTATTACAGAAGGAATTCCTGTGAAAGACATGATCATTGCAAAAGAATATCTAGTTGGAAAAGATTGTCGTCTTATTGGACCAAATTGTCCTGGCGTTATTACCGCTGGCGAAGCAAAAGTTGGTATCATGCCAGGTTTCGTTTTCAAAGCGGGAACAATCGGAATTGTTTCCAAATCTGGAACTTTAACATATGAAGCAGCTGATCAAATTGTGAAAGCAGGTTTGGGAGTTACTACAGCAATCGGAATCGGTGGCGATCCTATTATCGGAACAACCACAAAAGAAGCGGTTGAGTTATTGATGAATGATCCACAAACAGAAGGAATTGTAATGATTGGAGAAATTGGTGGCGGTTTGGAAGCAGAAGCAGCTCGTTGGATCAAAGCAAACGGAAATAAAAAACCGGTTGTTGGATTTATCGCAGGTAAAACAGCTCCTAAAGGTCGCACCATGGGACATGCAGGTGCTATTGTAGGCGGAGCAGAAGATACAGCGGAAGCTAAAATGGCAATCCTTCGCGAGTGTGGCGTTTACGTTGTTGATTCTCCTGCTGAAATAGGAAAGAAAATGGCTGAAGTTTTGAAAAAAGTTACGGCTTAAAAAATAGTTTGTTGAATTATTAAACAAGGGTCGTATTCGTTGCGATCCTTTTTTATTTTTGATTAATAGATTGATTTATGCTTAAGACCATTGTAATTCGGAATTACGCTTTGATTGATGAGCTTGAGATTGACCTTGCAAAAGGCCTCACTATCATTACGGGCGAAACTGGTGCGGGAAAATCCATTCTCCTTGGCGCTTTAGGTTTATTGCTTGGCGATCGTGCTGATACATCTGCACTCTACGACAAAACACAGAAATGTTTTGTGGAAGGAACATTCAATGTGAAAGATTACGATCTGAAAGATTTTTTTGCAACGAACGATCTCGATTATGAAGCGGAAACGGTTATTCGAAGAGAAGTGAATCCGGAAGGGAAATCACGTGCTTTCATCAATGATTCTCCTGTGAACATTTCATTGCTGCGAATTATTGGAACCCGTTTGGTGGACGTGCATTCTCAACATGAAACTCTTGAATTGAATGAATCCGCTTTTCAATTGAATGCATTGGATGCGGTAGCAAATACGAATGAATTGTGTGCAGAGTATAAAACCTCGTTCAAATTATTTCGCAAACTTTCCGATCAATTGATGGAACTGAATGCAAAAGAAACCAAAGCGAAAAAGGATCTCGATTATTTCAATTTTCAGTTTGATGAATTGCATAATGCAAAATTGAAAGTTGGTCAACAAGCAATGCTGGAAGCAGAATTGGAAACACTTGAGAATGCAGAAACCATCAAGAGCGGACTTTCCAAATCGGCTTTTGTATTGGATGGTGCGGAAAAAAGTATGATCGGTGCATTGACAGAAATTAAAAACACATTAGCACAACTTGCAAAATTCAATCCGAAAATTGACGCTTTATATGAGCGTGTAAACAGTTCACATATTGAATTGAAAGACATTGCAAGTGAATTGGAAATTCTGGAAGGTGATATTATACATGATCCAAAGCGTGCGGAAATGGTGCAGGAAAATTTGGATGTCATTTATCGTCTCCAACAAAAGCATGGAGTAAAAACCATTGAGGAATTGATTGTTTTGCGCGATGAATTGGGAAAGAAAATTGCCGATATAGGTTCCTTAGAAGAGCAGATTAAAAAGTTGGATAAGGAATTGGAAAATGCGCGAAAGCAATTAATGGCGCTGGCAGCTAAACTCACGAAGAAACGATGTGCCGCCGCTCCGAAACTTTCTCAAGAAGTGAAAATCACTTTGCTTCAGTTGGGCATGCCAAATGCCGAGTTGAATGTTGTGATTGAGCAAATTCCAGAACCACGTGAAAATGGTTTGGACAAGGTGACATTTTTGTTTTCCGCCAATAAAGGAAGTGATGCACAAACATTAAGCAAAGTGGCATCAGGTGGAGAGTTATCACGATTGATGCTGAGTTTAAAAGCATTGCTTGCAAAACACACTTCCTTGCCAACAATTATTTTCGATGAAATTGATGCAGGGATTTCCGGTGATGTTGCTGCGAAAACGGGAAGTATTCTGGAACAAATGTCTGAATCCATGCAAGTAATCACGATTACGCATTTGCCACAAGTTGCAAGTAAAGGGAAATCACATTTGTTCGTGCACAAAGTGGAACAAGGAAAACGCACGGTTACTCGAATCAAATTACTGAACAAAGAAGAACGTGTGCATGAAATTGCGAAAATGTTAAGTGCAGGAAAAGTGGGGGAGGCTGCGCTAAAGAATGCAAAGGAACTTCTGAGAAATTAGTACATTCTAAATTTTAATATTTGATAATTTAACTGTTGAATAGTCTATAACATTGAATTTCGAATTCTCAAATTATCGAATTTTCGAACCCCGATTCTGCTATCTTTGTTTACCAAAAAAAACATAATATATGTCATATAATCTCCTCAAAGGGAAACGTGGTATTATCTCTGGCGCACTTGATGCAAATTCAATTGCCTGGAAAGTAGCAGAGAAAGCACATGAAGAGGGCGCTACGTTCACTTTGACCAATGCTCCGATTGCCATGCGCATGGGAGAAATTGCACAATTGGCTGAAAAAACTGGGTCTAAAATTATCCCTGCTGACGCTACTAGCATGGATGATCTAAAGAACCTTTTTGTTCAATCGCAAGAAATATTGGGTGGAAAAATTGATTTCGTTTTGCATTCCATTGGCATGTCACCAAACATTCGCAAAAACATACCATACCCTGAACTTCATTATGATTTTTTCATGAAATCGGTTGATGTTAGCGCCTTGTCGTTTCATAAAATGATGTCAACTGCATATCAGTTGGATGCTATGAGTGAATGGGGTTCTGTAGTAGGGCTTTCCTATATCGCAGCGCAACGCACATTGTCTTTTTACTCTGACATGGCCGATGCAAAAGCAATGTTGGAGTCGATTGCGAGAAGTTTTGGATATCATTATGGTAAACACAGACATGTGCGTGTGAATACCATTTCCCAATCTCCAACCAAAACAACGGCTGGTGGTGGCATCAAGGGCTTTGAAGAATTCCATGAATACGCAAATAAACTTTCCCCATTGGGCAATGCAAGTGCGGAAGACTGTGCAAATTATTGCATCCTGATGTTCTCCGATTACAGCAAAATGGTAACCATGCAGAATCTTTACCACGATGGAGGTTATTCAATGACAGGAATTACCAATGAATTGATGGAGCAATTTTCTAAGAAATAAGTAATAGGTAATGAATTTTTATTCAAAGTGCTCTTCAGAAATGAGGAGCATTTTTTTGTTGTCAGTTGAATCTTAATTTCTTGATAGATATTAATCTATTGTTTAAGTATAAATATATAATGTATTTGTTTACAGATATCTAAAATCAATATTTTCTTCCTTCAAGCTTCTCCACCATTGCCCTCATTTCTGCAGAAACAGGAACTTTTATATTGCTCTTGAAATCCAACATTACAATAATATCTTCCGCTTCCGCACAAAGTTCATTTTGATGATTGAAAATCTGATGATGAATACCGAAGCTGGTTGTTTTGATGAAATTGATTCCTGTTTTAACAATGATATTTCCTGGATATAATAATTGCTTTTTAAATTGACAGGAAGTGGAAGCAAGCACAGGAACGATCTGGTCGGTACTGAAACCCGGATTGATGCCAACTGTTTCCCAGTATTTTATGCGTGAAGCCTGAATGTATTTGAAGTAATTGACATTATTCACATGACCTAGAAGATCAAGCTCACTGAAATCAATTCTCAGTTCAATAGAGATGGGATATTTTGTTTGATTCATAATGCAAATTTAGCTGCTGATTTCGCAGATTGAAAAAATAAATATGTTTGATTTTAGTAAAAGCAAAATCCCCAAACATTTCTGTTCAGGGATTTTAATTTGAAATCTGTAATCAGATAATCTGAAATCTATTTCACTGAATTCACCACCGCTGTAAAAGCTTCTGGGTGATTCATTGCTAGATCGGCTAGAGTCTTACGGTTAAGCGTAATTCCTTTTTTGTTCGCCATATCGATGAATTGTGAGTAGGAAAGGCCGTGTTCACGAACACCTGCGTTGATACGCTGAATCCAAAGTGAGCGGAAGTTGCGTTTCTTTTGTTTGCGATCGCGGTAAGCGTAAACGAGACCTTTTTCAAGGGTGTTTTTTGCTACGGTCCAAACATTTTTGCGGGCTCCAAAATAACCTTTAGTCATTTTGAGGACCTTCTTCCGTTTTGCACGGGAAGCTACGTGGTTGACACTTCTTGGCATTTGTTTTTCGTTTTGGCTGTCAGCGTCTCATTAAAGAGATCTTGAATGCTTGAGAGCCGGGTTTAACTTAATGTTTTTCGAATAAACCAGGTGAAACTGCTATTGCGACAATTCTACATGCAAAGGAGAGCCTTCACATTGTTTGTATCCTGTTTGGATACAAGTCCGCTCTTAGTGAGACGGCGCTTCTGTGTAGTTCCTTTTTTTGTAAGAATGTGACGCTTGTAAGCATGTTTACGCTTGATTTTACCCGATCCCGTGATTTTGAATCTCTTCTTAGCACTGGAATTGGTTTTCATCTTTGGCATAAAACTATTCTTGTTTTTTCCCTTCGGAACGTTCCTTAGGGGCGGCAAAGATAGTAGTTTTTGGGAAATTACATAGTGAATGAAGGAAAAAGGTGATGGGTTTATTGGGCGATTAAATGATGAAGGGTGATAGAAAAAAGGCATCAGGTTTTCACCCAATGCCTAATTCCATATTTAACCCAATTACCTAATCTCTTAATCACCCAATAACCCCGACCTAAAAAATCAATGATTAACAATAATTTTTTGGGTGAAGGATTCTGTTTCTGTTTTTATGGTGATGAAATAAATACCATTTGCTTTTTCAGAAAGATCAATTTGGGTTGTTGCATTAGGGTATTCTGATTGGAAAATATTTTCTCCAATGATATTGAAAACGTCCACAGTTTTGATTTTCAAATTATCACTCTTGATAGAGAAAATCCCGCTGGTTGGATTTGGGAAAATAGTGATATCTGAATGCTTATTATTCCCTTCAATTCCTGTATTGAGTATAACATAGCAGGAAGAAGTATCTGAACAACTATTTTGATTTACAATGACAGCATAACTGCCATTAATTATTGCGGTAAAACTTTGATTGGTTTGTCCTACAATTGGCAAATGACCATTGTTGCAGTCAATCCATTGGTAAGTTGCACTAGTTGCGTTTGCAGTAAAAGTGGAATTAAGAATAGAAACTGATGTGTCAACTGGAATAACGTTTATGGTAATATTTCCACAAAGCCCTGGAATCGCACATGCACCAACTCCGCGTGCGTAATAGGTTGTAGTTGTGTTTGGAGCAACGGTAACGCTGGCACCACTTCCTACTACAGTTCCCCCGCAGGAGCCCGTATACCATTGCCAACTTGTTGCATCGTTTAAGGTTCCACTTGCTGTCAACGTTGTACTTGCGCCACCACATATGGTTGTGATACTTGCAGAAAGTGTTGGAATAGTTGGGTTATGACATACTGTCCCCAATATGAAATAGGGAAATGCTTCAGATCTATTGTAATAGGCAATCCCAGCACCTGTTCCAATTGGAATTAGCGTTGTGAATTCCCCTGTACTTCCTGCTGCATCCAATGTTACAGGTGTTGCCCATGTTGTTCCAGAAACATTTGTAGCTCGTGCATATTTCAAATCATTGTTGCCAAAATCAAAATAGGAAATAGCCGGATTGCCATTTACAATTTGGAGTGATGTGCCTTGTCCAACAGAAGGAGATGCATCAACGGTTATTGCGGCAGACCAAGCAGTTCCAGAAACATTTGATGCACGAATATATTTCAGACTACCATTTGTAATGTTCCAATAAGAGATAGCTGGATTTCCATTTACGATTTGCAACGAATTGAAAGCTCCTGTATTGCCAGCTGCATCAACAGTAATTGGCCCAGCCCAAGCGGTACCAGAAGCATCGGTAGCCCTTTCATATTTTAGATCACCAGCACTTGCATCAACATATGAAATTGCAGGATTACCATTCACAACTTGCATCGAAGTATAAGTTCCCACATTACCAGTAGTTGCAACAGAAACGGGTGTGTTCCAAGTTGAACCAGAGGGATCAGATGCACGAACATATTTTAAATCTAAATTGGTTTGATCATAATAGGAGATAGCAGGATTTCCATTCACAACTTTTAGAGAAGTGTATTGTCCAACATCGCCTGTTACATCAACAGTAATTGGTGTTGACCAAGTATTTCCAGATGCATCTAATGCGATGACATATTTCAAATCAGTATTTGAATAATCATAATAGGAAATGGCAGGCATTCCGTTTACAATTTGCAAGGAAGGGTATAAGCCAACAGTGCCTGTAATGTCAATGCTAATGGAAGTGCCCCAGGTTGTTCCGTAGGTGTCCAAAGCTCTTACATATTTTAAATTTCCATTGGTAATATCGTAGTATGAAATTGCAGGATTACCATTTACAATTTGCCCAGAAGCGTAAACTCCCAAGTCGCCTGCAATATCAAATGAAATTGGAGTAGCCCAAGCTGTCCCAGAAACATTTGTTGCCCGCACATATTTCAAATTATAATTGGTATTGTCAAAATAAGAAATAGCCGGATTTCCATTTACGATTTGCATGGAAGTATATTTTCCAACATCACCAGTAAGATCAATGAAAACAGGCGCAGCCCATGCTGTGCCCGACACATTTGTAGCACGCACATATTTCAGATTAACATTAAGACCATCATAATAAGAAATTGCGGGATTGCCATTCACAATTTGAAGACAGGTGTGTTGACCATTATCGCCTGAAACGTCAATTGAAACTGGTGCACCCCAAGTTGTTCCTGTTACATCTGTTGCCCCAACATATTTCAAATACCCATTGGTAAAATCATAATAGGAAATTGCAGGATTACCATTGACGGTTTGCAATGAAGTGTATTGCCCAACATCTCCCGTAACATCTACTTGAACAGGACTTGCCCATGCAGTGCCTGAGGCATCCGTAGCACAAACAAAAATCAAATTCTTATTGGTATTGTCATAATAAGAAATTGCAGGATTGCCATTTATTATTTTTAGTGAATTGAATTTTCCCACATCACCTGTAACATCAATGGAAATAGGAGCAGACCAAGCATTGCCGTAAGCATCTGTTGAACGGATAAATTTCAAATTGGTATTGGTAACATCATAATAAGAAATTGCGGGATTACCATTTACAATTTGCAATGAAGTGTATTGCCCAACATCGCCTGTAATATCAATGGTAACAGGTGCAGCCCAGGTATTTCCAGAAGCGTCCAATGCCCGCACATATTTCAAATTTTTATTGGTAAAATCATAATAGGATATGGCGGGATTTCCATTCACGATTTGCATAGAGGTATACATGCCAACAATTTCTCCAGTTAAATCAACTGAAATTGGAGTTGACCAAGTTGTACCGCTGGCATCCAAAGCCCTTAAATAGATTAAGTCGCCATGTGTTTGATCATAACTTGAAATTGCTGGATTGCCATTTACGATTAGCATGGAAGTGTATTGACCGTTATTGCTTCCAGTGCCCGTAAATGTTTCTGTTAATACAGGGGAACCCCAGAATTGTGCATTTGCAGAAAATGAAATGAAGCATAAGCATACAACTAATGCCGCGTAATTTATTTTTGATTTTTTCATCGGTATGGAATGGGGTTATTAATAAACAAAGACAAATTAATATTTGAGAATTATTTTGATCATTGATTTGAGTTCCCAAAAAATATTCACAATGCAATTTAACTTAATATTTCAGTTCATTTGCCATAAAATTGAAGGATTGAAAATAAAAAAAAGGAACAATCATTTGATCATTCCTTTTCCTAAATAATAAATAGTAAAGCTTATTACTTCTTCTTCTTTGGAGCAAGTAGCATGAACATCCGTTTTCCTTCAAGTACTGGTAATTGTTCCACTTTCCCAACTTCTTCCAATTCTTGAGCGAATTTCAAAAGAAGGATTTCTCCTTGTTGTTTGAAAACAATTGTACGTCCACGGAACATTACATAAGCTTTCACTTTTGCACCTGCTTCTAGGAATTTTATGGCGTGATTTCTCTTGAAATTAAAATCATGATCATCCGTGTGCGGACCGAAACGAATTTCTTTTACGACCACCTTTGTCGCTTTGGATTTCATTTCTTTCTGTTTCTTTTTCTGTTCGTATAGGAACTTTTTATATTCCACAACACGACATACTGGAGGATCAGCATTCGGAACAATTTCGACGAGATCTAGACCTGCGTCTTTTGCAATTTCAAGGGCTTTCTCTATGGAAAACAATCCTTGTTCGATTCCTTCACCAACTACACGAACATTTGCAACGTCGCGAATTTTCTCATTGATACGGTGAAGATCTTCTCTTCTTGGCATTCTTGATCCACGTTGAAAAGGCGGGCGAGGTCCGCTTGGTACTGTAGGGCGTGGACGATTGTTTGGGTTGAAAGGAGCTGCGATTGTGACCTCCGGTTTTTAGTTAATTATCAGTGAATTATTATTGTCGTGGTATAGGTAGTAAGTAGAAAGTAGAAAGTAGTAAGAAAATATTTTGTACCTGCTACCTACTACTTACTACCTATTACCATTTAATTATTTATTAAACGATTCTAATCTTTCTTTTACTTCCGTGTTGATCAAATCTGCGAATGAGGAAATTGGCATTGCGCCTTTGTCACCATTTTCTGCATCTCCTTGTTTTCTTACAGAAACTGTTCCATCAGCTTCTTCTTTTTCACCGAGGATTAACATGTAAGGAACTTTCTTTAATTCAGTATCGCGGATTTTCTTTCCAATTTTTTCAGAACGATCATCAACGAATGCGCGAATATCGGAATTTTTGAGCATTTCCTGCACTTTCAAGGCATAGTCGATGTACTTATCGCTGATTGGAAGGATGCCCACTTGCTCAGGTGTCAGCCACAATGGGAATTTCCCTGCACAATGTTCAATCAAAACCGCAACGAAACGTTCCATTGATCCGAAGGGCGCACGGTGAATCATTACAGGACGATGTTTCATGTTATCGGAACCTGTGTATTCCAATTCAAAACGTTCTGGCAAATTATAATCAACTTGAATGGTTCCCAATTGCCATTTTCTTCCAATGGCATCACGCACCATGAAATCCAATTTCGGTCCGTAGAAAGCGGCTTCACCGTATTCGATAACAGTTTTCAAACCTTTTTCAGCAGCCGCTTCAATGATTGAATTTTCAGCTTTTTCCCAATTCTCATCGGTGCCGATATATTTTGAACGATCAACTTTATCGCGCAAAGAAATTTGTGCAGTGTAATCTGTAAATCCTAGTGCGTTGAAAACATATAACACAAGATCAATTACTTTGCAGAATTCCTCTTTCACTTGATCGGGGCGACAAAACAAATGCGCATCGTCTTGTGTGAATCCACGCACGCGTGTGAGTCCGTGTAACTCTCCAGATTGTTCGTAGCGATATACAGTTCCGAATTCAGCGAAACGCACAGGAAGATCTTTGTACGAACGTGGTTTTGTTTTATAAATTTCGCAGTGATGCGGACAGTTCATTGGTTTAAGAAAAAACTCTTCGCCTTCTTGTGGTGTTTTGATCGGCTGAAAAGAATCTTTTCCATATTTCTCATAATGACCAGAAGTCACATACAATTGTTTGTGACCAATGTGCGGAGTAATTACAGGAAGATATCCAGCTTTGATTTGAGCTTTCTGCAAAAAGTTTTGCAAACGATCGCGCAAGGCAGCACCATTCGGCAGCCACAATGGCAAACCCATTCCAACTTTTTCTGAGAAGGCAAATAATTCCAATTCTCTTCCGAGTTTTCTGTGATCTCGTTTTTTTGCTTCTTCCAACATCACGAGATATTCATCCAGCTCTTTTTGTTTTGGAAAGGTGATGGCGTAAACACGAGTGAGTTGTTTTTTCGTTTCATCGCCGCGCCAATAAGCACCGGCAATACTCAACAATTTTACAGCTTTGATATAACCTGTATTCGGAATATGTGGACCACGGCAGAGATCCGTGAAATTTCCTTGTGTATAAAAAGTAATTTTTCCATCATCCAATCCTTCCAACAAATCGAGTTTGTATTCATCTCCTTTTTCCTGGAAATAGGAAATGGCATCAGCTTTGGAAACTTCCTTTCTTACGTACGAATTTTTCTTCTGCGCAAGTTCCATGATTTTCTTTTCGATTTTTGAAAAGTCATCAGATGAAAGCATTTTGTCGCCAAGATCTATATCGTAATAAAATCCATTTTCAATTGGAGGCCCAATTCCGAATTTCGTTCCGGGATAAAACGATTCAATCGCTTCCGCCATCAAATGCGCAGAAGAATGCCACATGGTTTCTTTTCCTTGTGTATCGTTCCAGGTAAGAAGATTCAGGCTTGAGTCGGTTTCAATTGGGCGTGTTGCATCCCAAACTTCACCGTTTACTTTTGCTCCGAGGACATTTCTTGCAAGTCCTTCACTGATGGATTGCGCCACTTGAAGCGCGTTGGTTCCTTTTTCGTATTGACGAACGGCACCGTCTGGTAAGGTAATGTTGATCATTTATTTTTTTTGTCCTGCATACAACGCAGGTTTTTTGTTGTGAGGTGTAAAGATAATGAAAAAGGGACTTGTGACAAGGGGCGAGGGACGAAGAGGAAATTGATTGGATTGTTTTTTTTTGAAACTGAATTGATTCAAGTTAGCCCCGATTAAAGCGGTTACCCCGCAGAGGAAAAAAACTTCAATAGTATCCAAACTTGCGAGGAGTAAAAGCGGAAAGCGGGAGAGGTGTTGCTTGAACTGGGAGATGGTTTGCTCCAAGTCCTTTTATTTTTTTAACAAATTCAAAAATGAAAATCAGAATCTTTACAGAATATTGTATTCTATTTGCAACCGATGCATAACGATTTCTTAATACCTTAGGTTTTTGATTTCATTTCCAGCCCCGAAAAAATATTTTAAAAAAAATCATTCTTATGAACAAGGGGCTTGTCCTTTTATCTTTTTTTGCGATTCCGTTTTTTGTTTCGGCGCAAACAGTTCTTCAACTGGAACAGTTCACAAATTATTTAGGAAACTTGGCAACGGTACCTGCGGGATGGAATTTTTCATATCAGGGGAATTACACGAGTGTTGCAAGTTCAGGAGTTAGCGGCCCAAATTCTTATAAATTCGGAGTGACGCTGGCGACCATCAATACGCCACCATTTTCCTTGGCTGATACCGTAAAGTTTTGGGTGAAAGGAATTTCTACAGATGCCATCAGCAAGTTGGTGTGTATGGAAAGTCCTGATAGCATTGCTTGGGATACGGTTGCAAGAATTAATCCACTTCCAACAACAGGCACAAGTTTCAGTTATCATATAAATTCCCTTGCTCATCATTTGCGTTTCACGTATGTCAAATCAGTTGGAAATGTTGCTTTTGATGATTATTCCTTGTTGCGTAATAATGCAACTTCAAGCGGTGCTGAGAAAATAATCGTGTATTTCAATAATCCTGTCAATACTTCCGTTTCAAGCGGCGTTCCAGCAATATATTTGAACCAAACAATTGACGATACTTTGATTGCTTATATCGATCGCGCAAAATACAGCCTTGACATTGCCGTTTACAATTTCATTCAATCAGCTGCGATATCCAATATTGCCACTGCAATTAACAATGCCTATTCACGTGGCGTAAAAATTCGTTGGATCTACAATGGAAGCTCTTCCAATACAGGATTGACTCAATTGAACTTGGCTATTCCTACATTGGCAAGTCCGACAACTTCCTCTTACAACATTATGCATAACAAATTCATGATTGTGGATGCACATTCCAACACATTGACAGACCCAATTGTTTGGACGGGTTCCACCAATTGGGATGCACAACAGATTAATTATGATTTCAATAATGTTGTAATCGTTCAAGACAAAAATTTGGCGGCTGCCTATACGGCTGAATTCAATGAAATGTGGGGCGATACTGGAATGGTTGCGAATGTTTCGACTTCAAAATTCGGTCCTTTTAAAACTGACAATACTGTGCATAGTTTCAATATTGGTGGAAGATATGTTGAAATGTATTTTAGCCCATCGGACGGTGTTGAAAATAAAATCCTTGCTGCCATTGGCTCTGCTAACAACAATTTGTATTTCGGTGTTTATACCTTCACGGAATCAACCGTTGCAACTGCTATTAATAATAAAATTCAATCGGGCATTTATGCGGCGGGAATTATGGATCCGAACAGCCTTGCATATTCGGCATATTCGATTTTGAATCCAGTGATGGGAAATATGCTCAAGGTTTATTCCGGTTCTTATTTGTATCACAATAAATTCCTGCTTGTGGATCAATGCGATTCCACTTCAGATCCGTTGGTATTAACAGGTTCGCATAATTGGACTGCTTCCGCTGACACAAAAAATGATGAGAATACTTTGGTCATTCATAGTGCGATTATTGCAAACATGTTTTACCAATCCTTTAATCAGAATTTTATTGATCTAAGCGGAACATTAACTTCACAATGCTTGAGTACAGGGATTTCATATTTGTCAAATGAAAATGTGCGCGTTTTTCCAAATCCTTCAGTCGATGAAATTTTTGTTGAAACTAATTTCAGCGGAGGTCTTGTAGTTGACCTTTATGATATGACTGGAAAAAAGGTTTTGACAAAAGCGTCAAATGGGGGAATTAAATTTCCAATCAATACCTCTGACTTAAGTGATGGAATTTATTTGATGAGAATTTGCACTGACAAAAAAACGATAACAAAAAAAATAATTATTGCTCACAATTAAATCATGAAAAAATATTTTTTTGTAATTATTCTTTTTGTTTCCACTTTGGCTTATTCACAAACAAACATAAAAATTCTGTTTGATGCTACACGTGCAGAGATGGCAGGAAATGCAGATTGGGTAATAGATGCGAGCACGCACAACATTGGTTTTTCAAATGGGCCAGCTGTTACAGGACAGGGGAATGAATCTAATCCTGCAATTATTCCTTCACCTGCACAATCAGGTGTGAATGCGAATACACCAAAAATTAATCATGAACATGACCATTTGGTTGACAGAATCGAATGTGGTTGCAACTGGAATTTTTCCAATGTCGAATCCAGAATCCATTTCCATTTTCCCGAATCCATCGAATGGACTTTTTGAAATCAAGGGAGATTTACAAATAGGAACTACAATTACAATTTATAATTTTCTAGGAGAAGAACTCAAGTCCTCCTTGGTAAATTCCAATTCTACAGCAATTGATTTAAGCAATGAAAATTCAGGAATATATTTTGTGATGGTTGGAGTGGGAGAGAACAGAAAAATGTTTCGTGTTGTAAAGGTCAATTGAGTTTGAATTAATATTTGCTTCCCAATTCCTTTTTCACTTCACAAACGCAACGAAATACCAACCATGGATTCCGAACCTCTGTTTCGTCAATGAAAACATTATTGTGCAAACAAACACCACCAGGACGAGTTTCAAATTTCACGACAGGCGTTATTTTCTAGCATTACTCCGAATCCATAAAAAGAAAGGACACGATCTAGAATTTATTTTGTTTTCTCAACCTTGGGATATTCCAATTTGAGTTTTTCGAGTGTTTCGCAAACCTTTTTGGAAACCAGATATTCCTTATACCAATTCTGATCGGCAGGCACAATTTCCCATTCGGGTTTATTGCAATTATGAAAAATTGTTTCGTAGGCATTCATGTAAGCGTCCCATTTTTCTCTAGTGCTCCAGTCATGATCATCATGCTTCCAGAATTTTTTTGGATTGGTTTGTCGTTCCAATAAACGTTGTTCCTGTTCTGCGCGTGAAATGTGAAGATAAAATTTCAGAATAATTGTTCCATTATCCTCAAGCAATCTTTCAAAGTTGTTGATGTTATGAATGCGTCGATCGATTTGATCCTTATTCATCAGCTTGTTCACTACAGGAACGAGCAGATCTTCATAATGGGAACGATTGAAAATGTGAATCATTCCATTGCCAGGAGTCTTGTTATGAATTCGCCATAAAAAATCGTGCGCAGCTTCTTCTGGAGTTGGTGATTTGAATGCTGCAACATTACAACCGAAAGGATTCAATCCACTAAAAACATTTGCAACGAGTCCGTCTTTTCCCGAAGCATCAATTCCTTGTAGAATAATGAGCAGGCTGTATTTTTGTTCTGCGTAAAAAACTTTTTGGAATTCTGCAATTTTCGCTCTGTAAACAATTGTTTTTGCCTTGATTTTTTCTTTGGCTAAATTTTTCGGTGCACGAGTTGAAATTGCTTTGAGTAGGGATTTCATGGGATTTCTTTCTTAGTAAAAATGAAACAAAAAAGCCGCAAGTAAAATTCTGCGGCTTTTAATTTTTAGATCAGGTTTGTAATAGACCCGTATTATATCTTTTAGTTATCGGTGCGTGATTTGCCGCCTCGATTCCCATGGAAACCCATTTACGCGTATCGAGTGGATGGATGATGTTATCTACCCACAAACGTGCTGCAGCGTAATAAGGTGAAGTTTGCGCGGTATAACGAGCTGTAATTTTATCAAGTAATTCTTTTTCCTCTTCTGGCGTAATATCTTTTTTGCCTTGTGCTTTAAGACTACTAATCTCGAGTGACAATAACACTTTCGCCGCTTGTGCTCCACCCATAACAGCAATTTGTGCAGTGGGCCATCCTACAATCAATCTTGGGTCATAAGCTTTTCCGCACATTGCATAATTTCCTGCTCCGTAAGAATTCCCAATTACAACTGTGAATTTTGGTACAACTGAATTGCTCATTGCATTCACCAATTTTGCACCGTCTTTAATAATTCCACCTTGTTCAGATCGTGAGCCTACCATAAATCCGGTCACATCTTGCAAGAATAATAATGGAATTTTTTTCTGATTGCAATTCATAATGAAACGCGCCGATTTGTCAGCGGAATCGGAATAGATAACACCACCGAATTGCATTTCACCTTTTTTGCTTTTCACAACTTTTCGTTGGTTCGCAACAATTCCAACTGCCCAACCATCGATGCGAGCCAATCCGCAAATAATTGATTGTCCGAAAAGTTCCTTGTATTCCTCGAATTCAGAATCATCCACTAAACGCGAAATAATTTCACGCATGTCATATGGCTTCTCACGTGAATCAGGCATGATGCCGAGTATTTCTTTTTCATCCAATTTCGGTAGTGCAGGAGTAGCACGGTCAAAACCTGCTTTATCAAAAGCACCAACTTTATCAATGATATTTCTAATTCTTGTGAGACAATCCTGATCGTCTTTACACTTGTAATCGGTAACACCAGAAATTTCACAATGCGTTGTTGCACCACCCAATGTTTCATTATCGATTGATTCTCCAATGGCAGCTTTCACCAAATAGGATCCTGCAAGGAAAATGGTTCCTGTTTTATCAACGATCATTGCTTCATCACTCATGATTGGCAAATACGCGCCACCGGCAACACAAGAACCCATAATTGCTGCGATCTGAAGAATTCCTTCAGAGGACATCATTGCATTGTTTCGAAAAATTCTTCCGAAGTTTTCTTTATCCGGAAATATTTCATCCTGCATTGGCAAATAAACACCAGCACTGTCAACCAAATAAATAATTGGTAAACGATTTTCCATTGCAATTTCTTGCGCACGCAATGTTTTCTTTCCCGTAATTGGAAACCATGCACCAGCTTTGACAGTGGCATCATTGGCAACAACGATACATTGTTTTTTATTTACATAACCAATCATTACAACCACACCACCAGAAGGACATCCACCATGTTCAGGATACATATTATCGCCTGCAAAAGCGCCAATTTCAATTCGTTGACTGTCTTTGTCAAAAAGAAAATCAAGACGTTCACGGGCTGTCAGTTTTCCTTGTTCACGTTGTTTTTCCAAACGAGCTTTTCCACCGCCTTCTGCTGTTTTTTCAAAACGTTTCTCCATGGCAGAAATAAGCTGCTTCATGGTATCTTCGTTTTTGTTGAACGTGATATCGATATTTGTTTTTGCGCTTGTCATAAGATTTTTATTGCTTGCCAAAGTTAACATTTTCATTGGCAGAATTTGGGCAAAAAAAAGCCCGGATATTCACCGAGCTATTTTTCTTAATAAAAAAAATCTATCTATTCCTCCTCATCTCCATTAGTTGTAGCTTGCAATTCATACAACTGTATGAACTCTGCAAGTTCTGCTGGTTTCAATCCTGTTGCACGTACTTTATATTTGGCATTCAGGTAATCGGGTTCTCTTTCTTGAAGTAATTCGTGAACAAATGTCCAAAGCACATGGCCCGTTTTTCCTTTTAGTAAAGGCCGTGATTCAACTTCTGCTTCTAGGCGTTCCACCAAATGATCAGTGCTCATTTTTAAATAAATGACAACACCTGCTTCATTCATTTTCTCCATGTTATCAGAAAAGCAAGGAGTTCCGCCACCACAAGCCATTACGTAATTGTCTTCGAGAAGAAGTTCTGTTAGAGAATTTTTTTCCAATTCACGGAAATGTTTTTCACCTTCACCTTCGAAAATTGCGGCAACATCTTTGCCCGCTTTTTTTTCAATTACTTTATCGAGGTCAATAAAATTAACTTCGAGTTCCTTTGCTAATGCAGCTCCCATTAAGGATTTTCCGCTGCCCATGAAGCCCACAAGAAAAATACGCATGATAATTGTTTTGGTTAATTAATTGTTAGTTTCCATTTCACTTGAGATAGCAGTTCCATAATTGACAGAAACCATTACTCCTTTTTCAAAATAAAAATCCGCCATTGCGTCCTCGAAAGTAATACGTTTTTCCCCCCATTCGTGAAGTTCTTCATCCAATTCTTTGAACCCATTTTGAACAAAAAGTTCTTTGAGCTGCGGTTCGTTCAATGAAAAAATAGGTATGTCCCACATTTTCAATTGAACAGAGCTGTCAATCTCCGCACAGCAAAAACGATTTTTCATTTTGCCGTCGAAAAAAAGTGAGAATCCTTTTGACCAATAATGCCATACTGCAGATTTACTACCATCAATTGCTTCGAGTTCTTCTGATTCCTCTGCCGCGCCAAATACTTTCACCACCTCATCAGAGGAAGATCCAAATTGTAATGATCCAAAACTTTGCAATAAACAGGCATCAAAGGATAACATGCGAAATGGAATTGCTTAGTTTTTAAAGTTAAGAGAAATGTAGGAAAACAAAAAATCCCGCCATAAGCGGGATTTTTGCGGAACGGACGGGACTCGAACCCGCGACCTCCGCCGTGACAGGGCGGCATTCTAACCAGCTGAACTACCGATCCAATTGACAATAAAGGTAATGAACTTAATCCAATCTTGTGATCCCGCTGGGATTCGAACCCAGGGCCCCTACATTAAAAGTGTAATGCTCTACCAGCTGAGCTACGGAATCATGCATTTAAAATCCTTAAACGCGGGTGCAAAGATATGTTCTTAATGCAGTTCACCAAATTGTTTTTCCACATTTTTTGCACGATATGAAAATCATTGTGGAAAATCGAAAATTCATAAGAAAAAAAATGAATAAACTTCTGGAAAAATGGAATAAAATGTAATTATTTCTCCCAATACCACTTCTGAGTGGATGGTTGTTCTGCTTCTTGCTTCCAATACCTCACATCCACAAATTGCTTTCCAGGAGTTTGTAATTCTTTATTGTAAACAGCACTGATTGGATTGAAGGAAAGATCCGTAACGCCTACAGTAAATGTCTCCGGTACAGTTGGAGCTGTTGGAGTGGGAGTAGGAGCAACTTCACCTTCCGCCAATGGTGTTACAGGTTTTGCAGGAGCAACTTTTGCAGGAGGACTTTTAACAATCTGCACTGTGAACTTGTTGAACTCCAATATTTGTTTCAGAAAATCAGCTCGTTCTTGAGTGCATTTTTTTTCCACGATGGAGCATTTAATTCCTTCTAATTCTTCAAAAGCGTGGTTAGGATTAAGAGCCATTGTTTCCTTATTAATTTATTTAGCTGAGAATGGAAACGATATAATCGTAAATACCGCTATAGAATCCTGTTGCAATTACACCGAGCATACAAATTCCCAATGCAATTTTCACAGACCAACTTCCCTTTATTGCTTCCATAGGACTTTCATTCGGGTTGACGAAAATTGCTTTCACAACTCGCAGGTAATAGTAAAGAGAAACAACCATGTTGAGCGCGGCAAATGTGATAAGCAAATAGTTTCCTTTTACAGCACCTGCTGTTACCAAAAACATTTTTCCAAAAAATCCCGCAGTTGGAGGAATTCCAGCTAATGAAAACATTGCCAATGCCAAAACCCAACCTAGCAAAGGATTCTTTTTATAGAAGCCATTGAAGTCACTCATATTTTCTTTTCCGGTTTGGACTGAAACCATCCCTATTATGCCGAATGCAGCTAGGTTGGAAAAAATATAAATGATAAGGAAATAAATTGAAGCAGCTGAACCAGCAGAACCACCGTTGGTGAGACCGAGTAAAATATATCCTACTTGTGTTATTGAAGAAAATGCAAGGAAGCGTTTCAAGTTTTCCTGACGCATCGCGAATAAATTTCCAACAGTAATTGTCATAACGATTGAAATGACTAGCATGTGATACCAGATAGTTCCAAGCGTACCAAATAGATTCAATAATGTTGTTACGAATACAAATACAATCGCACCTTTTGAAATTACGGAAAGGTAGGAGGTTACTGCTACAGGAGAACCTTCATAAACGTCAGCCGTCCAAAAATGAAATGGAACAATTGAAAGTTTAAAAGCAAATCCTACAAATACAAATATGAATGCGAGTAATTGCAACATTCCTCCATCCAAATGTGCGGGCATTTCTGAAAATGCCAAAGAGCCGGTTGTTCCGTAAAGCAAGGAAATTCCGAAAAGCAAAATGCAAGATGCAAATGCTGATGACATAATCATTTTCAAAGCCGCTTCAGAAGATTTCAATTTATCGAGATCGAAATTACAGAGTGCTGCCAATGGAATTGTTGAAAGTTCCAATCCGAGATATAACATCATGAAATTTCCTGAGGAAATCATGAAATTCATTCCTAAAAGCGTAGAAAGAATCAGAATATAGAATTCCAAAAGGTGCTCGTGCTTTTTCAACCAATCCCATGCCATCATCGAAATTAGAAGTGTACCGAAAGCAAGCACATTTTTCTCCAAGGCAATTAAACTTGTGGTGTGATACATTCCGCTGAATAAAACACCTTCTTTATTCAGGAAAAATCCCGCAACAAAATTTGCGAGTAATAAAACATTAGCGATCATTAATAAGGTAGAAACCTCTTTAATGCCATCCCATATTTTAAGGAACAACAAAATGAAGATGATGAGCATTAAGCTCAACTCTGGTTTCATCAATATGAAAAAATCATTTCCCATAAACTCAGTGACCAACTACATTTGACAGATGGTCCATAATAATTTGTGAATCCGGTCCGACTAATTTTGTCAACCAGAAAGGTGCCATTCCTATTGCTACAATAGCAAATAATAATAAAACAGATGCTAATCTTTCATTCCAATTTGCATCTTTCAATGCTCTGAAATGTTCGTCTTTAATTGGTCCCATTACCGAAGCTCCTGCTGCGCGTAATATGTAAACAGCTGTTACTACTATTGACGCACAGGCTAATATGGTTGCAAGACGATGCCAGAATTCTTGTACCTGCCATGCGCCCATAAAAACAGTCATTTCAGCTACAAATCCGCTTAGGCCAGGAAGCCCCAATGAGCATAAACCCGCAATCATAAATACCACTCCAATAAATGGTATTGATTTCAACAAACCACCAAGTTGTTTTACTTGTCGTGTATGAGTTCGTTCATATAGCATTCCAATTGCACCGAAGAAAAGTGCAGTCATTAATCCGTGAGAAACCATTTGCATAACAGCTCCTGTAATGGCTGTTTTTGTCAACATTCCAATTCCAAGTAATACAAATCCACAATGGGAAACAGAAGAGTAAGCATTGATGTATTTTAAATCTTTTTGCATCAAAGTGGCGAACGCTCCGTAAATAATTGCGATCGTCGCAACAAGAATGATGGCCCATGAATATTGGTGTGCACCTTCAGGCATTAGATAAGTTGCAACACGAAGGCAACCGTATCCACCGAGTTTCATTGAAATACCAGCAAGAAACATGGAAGCTGCAGTAGGTGCGGAAGAGTGACCATCAGGTGCCCAAGTGTGAAAAGGGAACATGGCAGTGAAAACTCCAAAACCAGTGAAGAGAATTGGGAAGAAATAAGTTTGAATTCCAATAGGAATATGTTGATGGGAAATTTTTAGAATATCAAAAGTGTGATGACCACTTCCATCATTCGTATTGAAATAAATACCAAGAATACCAATAAGAACAAGAGCAGATCCTCCCATTAACATCAATGCAAGTTTCATTGCACTGTATTCTTTTTTGCCACTTCCCCATATTGCGATCAACAAGAATTTTGGGATAACCGCAATTTCCAAGAAGAAAAACATGGTGAATAAATCAAGGGAAATGAAAAATCCATAAGCCCCGAGACTTAGCAGCATGATTAAAAAGAAAAATTCTTTTGTGAGAACATCCATCTTCCAGGAGATCAAAACTCCAGCAGTGACGACAAACGCTGTAAGCAAAATCATGGCAATTGAAATTCCATCAACTCCAACGTAATATTCAATATTCAGCGCTTGATACCAAGAAGCTCTGGATTCAAAAAGCATCTGTGCTGTATTGCCAGCAGCTCTTGCTGCATTATATTGAAATAATAAAACACCTCCAAGACCTAATTGAACTATGGATCCGATAAATGCCACCCAACGAACACTGTACATGTTTTTACATGTCAATATTACCAGTGCGGTAAGTAGCGGAACAAGTATGAGTAAGGACAGATTCATTTAATCAATTAGTTTTTCCAAAAGTAGATGAACAAAACAGCAAAACTCAGTGCTCCAATGAAGAAGTAAATTGCATACTGCTGCACTTTTCCCGATTGTATTGGTCGAATCGCTTCCGAGAAATTGTCAGCGACTGTTGCAGAAAGATTTATTACACCATCTACAATGTTTTTATCAATCCAAGCTGCTGGACGGCCAACCAAATTGAAGACAACTTTTTTAGTGATGAATAAATAGATTTCATCAATGTAAAACTTCTTATAGGTTGCGCGATAAATTCCTCCAAGAGCTTCTGCAACTTTATCTGATTTTCCATTAGCTTTCTTGTAGAAGAAAAGTGCGAGGAGAATTCCGGATAAAGCAAGAACAACTGGACCAAGTGAAAACATGGGATTGAATTCTGTAATTAATTCTTTTCCATCACTTGAAACAAATTTTCCGAAAGGAATAAATCCGACACCAATAGCACAAATGGCAAGAATGCTCAAAGGAATCAGCATTGTCATCGGACCTTCTCCATGTGAATGCTCTTCGTGCGAATGATTTTCAATTTTCTCTTTGTTCCAGAAAATATTGAAATAAAGTCGGAACATATAAAACGCTGTAATTCCAGCAGTGATTATTGCAACAACAAAAACAGGTTTGTTATTTGCATAAGCAGCAGCTAGAATTTCTTCTTTAGAGAAAAATCCTGCGAAAGGAGGAATTCCTGCAATAGCGAGACAAGCAATTAAAAAAGTAATATGTGTAATTGGCATTGATTTTCTCAATCCGCCCATGTCCTTCATATCATTACTATGAACAAAATGAATGACAGCTCCAGCTCCAAGGAATAATAGTGCCTTGAACATGGCATGAGTAAATAAATGGAACATGGAAGCCATGTAACCCAAGCCATGTTCACCGCCGTAACCTGATACTCCTAATGCGAACATCATGAATCCGATTTGTGACATGGTCGAGTAGGCGAGTACACGCTTGATATCGGTTTGTGTACATGCAATAAGTGCTGCAAATAAGGAGGAGAAAATTCCAACGTAAGTGACAACTTCTAAAGCAGGAGGACAAGACAATGAGAATACTGGAAATAATCTTGCAACCAAATAAACTCCGGCAACTACCATTGTAGCAGCATGAATCAAAGCTGAAACAGGTGTTGGCCCTTCCATGGCATCGGGAAGCCAAACATGGAAAGGGAACATCGCAGATTTTCCAGCACCTCCTATGAAGACGAGTACCAATCCCCACGTAAGAGCTGAAACTCCCATAAAGGATGCTGCAGTTACGGCAGAGTAGTATTCATTATGTGTTGTGAATCGTTCTATTAATGTTCCAAAATCAAGTGTGCCGCTATAAAAAGCGAGAATTAATATTCCAATCAAAAATCCTAAGTCTGCAAAACGAGTTACAATGAAAGCTTTTTTCGCTGCAGCAACAGCTGATGGTTTATCGTAATAGAATCCAATTAGTAAGAAAGATGAAACACCAACTAATTCCCAGAAAATATAAATCTGAAAAATATTACTTGCCAATACTAATCCTAGCATTGAAAATGTAAATAATGAAAGGAATGAATAGTAGGTTGCGTAACGTTCCTCACCTTTCATGTAGCCCATACTATATATGTGCACCATTAGTGAAATAAACGTAACCACTACAATCATCATAATAGAAATAGGGTCGAGAACAACACCCATATCTATTGAAACTCCTGGAGAGAATTGAAGCCAAGTATATTTAAATGCGATTATTTTTTCGAAAATGCCATTGGCATCTCTTCCTTGAATAAAGAAATATTCATAGGCAGTATAAATCGAAATCACAAATGCAACTAAAAGCGAAAGTGTTCCAAGAATTCCTGAAAAATTCTTCAAATACTTTCTTCCAAACAAACCCGTAAGCAGAAACACTGCAAATGGCAGAAGAGGAACAAGCGCTATGATTTTTGAATGCAGCATAATCAGAATCTCATTGAATTAGCATCTTCCACATCAATGGATTTATATTTTCGGTAAAGGTTGATAATAATTGCAATCGCAACAGCAGCTTCTGATGCAGCGATCGTAATAATGATGACGGTGAAAAATAATCCATCTAGCTTTCCAGGAAAAAGATATTTATTGAATGCAATGAAATTAATATTGACACTATTCAAAATTAATTCGATCGACATCAACATTGATATCATGTTTCTTCGCGTAAGAAATCCATAGACGCCAATAAAAAACAGCGCTGTACTTACAACCAGAATTTGTGGCAATCCTATAGCGTTCATGCCTTTGTTTTTGTTTTTATCGCAATAACAATTGCTCCAATCATTGCAGCAAGTAATAAAATACTAATCACTTCAAAAGGGAGCAGATATCCATTCTCAGTGGTGCTCAGCATTTGTGTTCCAATATTTTTGACCGTTGGCTCTACAACATTTCCAGATGAAGCAAAAAATTGATGTTGTAAAATAAGTAACATCGTGAGTGCAAATCCAGAGGAGGCAGCAATTGCAACAAATATTGATCTCGCGAGTTTTGGCGATTTCATGTCTTCTCCAGAATGGTGGGTAAGGAATATTGAAAAAATGATCAATACAACTATTCCCCCAACATAAACGACAATTTGCACAGCCGCAATGAATTCATAATTCATCCAGAAATATAAACCTGCAATTCCTATCAATGAAAATAAAAGAAAAACAGCTGCACGGAAAATTTTAAGACTGGTAACAGCCAGGATTGCACCGCCAATAATCATGGCAGCCAAACAATAGAATATGATGATTGATGCTTGCATATTATTCTACTCCTGATTTTACTTTTGATCCTGGTTCATTGAGAATTTTTTTCAACAATGATTTATCGAAAACACTGTGTTCAAATTTTTGACCCATTTTAATTGCATCTGTTGGACAAGCCACAATGCAAAGATTGCACATTGTACACATATCCAAATGATAAACCCAAGTGTCAATTGCTTTCTTCTTTTTTCCTTCTGCGTTGACTTCCTGTTTCGTAATGATTTTGATGGACCCATTTGGGCAAGCAATTTCACATGATTGGCAACCCGTGCAACGATGTTCGTTTGTTTCATCATGAGGCATTATGACCTCACCCCGAAAGCGATCCATCATTTTAAGCGTAGCACGATTATCAGGATATTGTTCGGTATGTGTTTCTTTCGGATGCGTAAAATAATACCCTGTCATTCTCATTCCAGTCAGGAGTGATTTGACAGAGAGGTAAATTGTTTTAAAATATCCGGGCTCTTTCAATTTCTTTTATTTTAAAAATGCCAACCCATTATAGCCATTAATGTCACCAAGAGTATGTTTACCATACTGATTGGCAGTAAATATTTCCACTCGAGATTCAAAAGTTGGTCAACACGCAAGCGTGGAAATGTCCAACGGAACCACATGATGATGAAAATGATGAACATTGTTTTTCCCATAAACCAAATGGAGGACGGTATGTAATCCATAATATGATTGAAGGATTGTAAATGGCCAATATGTAAAGGCATCCATCCCCCAAGGAATAATGTTGCGGCAATTGCAGACACTACAAATAGATTAATGTATTCGGATAAAAGGAACATTGCGAATTTCATTCCTGAATATTCAGTGTGAAATCCTCCTGTTAATTCTTGTTCAGCTTCAGTTAAGTCGAATGGAGCACGATTAATTTCAGCAGTAGATGCAACAACGAAAATGATAAAGGAAATAATCATTGGAATGTGTCCTTTCCAAATCCACCAACCATCACTCTGACTCATTACGATATCCGACATTTTCAAACTTCCCACCATAATTACAACTGAAATCAAGGACAATCCAATTGATAATTCATACGAAACAATTTGCGCACCGCTTCTCATAGCACCTAGGAGCGAATATTTATTGTAGCTCGACCAACCCGCCATTAAAATTCCGATAATTCCCAATGAAGAAACGGCAGAAACATATAATACGCCAATGCTAATATCAAAAATTTGAAAATCTTTAGCGAATGCAAGTGGTGCACAGACCATCATGGAGGCAATAACTACTATCATTGGCGCCAGATGAAAAAGGAATTTGTCGGAAGCCGCAGGAGTGAGCCCTTCTTTGAAAAGTAATTTTACGGTATCCGCAACAATTTGCATTGAACCTTTTGGTCCTACACGATTAGGTCCAAGACGGATTTGCATGAAAGCAGCAACTTTTCTTTCCATCCAACCTAAAAAGAAACACAACAAAACCAAAAACACCAGTAAGCAAACAGCAACAAGTACCATATCAATGAGGTACACGATGGTAGGATTGCCAATAGCTTTTTCTAGCCATTGATGAATATGGCCTGCGATGGAAGAAAGACTAATGGTCAAAACTGTTTTCACTATCTGTCGATATCAGGAATTACTAAGTCAATGGTTGCCATGATTGCAACGAGATCTCCGATTTTCCCACCTTTTGCCATTGTTGACAATGCTGAAAGATTACTAAAACCAGGAGAACGATATTTTACTCTATAAGGTGAAGCGGCTCCATCACTCACGATAAAAACACCCAATTCACCACGAGGCGTTTCAACACGTTGATAAAATTCTCCTTTTGGAAGTTTGATTACTGCTTTTGTTTTTTCCTGAAAATCTCCTTCAGGAATATTGTCAATGAGTTGTTCAATAATGCGAACTGATTGTCTCATTTCTGCCATTCTGCACATGTATCGAGCAAAACAATCACCCTCTGTTGCAAGGATTTCATCAAACTCGACATTTTCATATCCACTATATGGAAACCATTTTCTTACATCACAACTCAGTCCAGAAGCTCTTGCAGTAGGCCCTGTTACTCCAAATGAAATTGCATCTTCTTTTGTAAGAATACCAACTCCTTTAGTGCGATTTTCGAAAATTACATTTCCAGTAAGAAGCTTATCGTAGTCCGTCAAATTTCTTTTGAAATTTGCAATGGCCTCTTTTGTGCGTTTCTGGAAATTTGGGTGAATGTCAAACATTACACCACCCGGAACAACATAATTTTGAGTCAATCGCGCACCACAAGTTTCTTCCATAATATCATTGATCGCTTCACGATCGCGGAATGCATAGAAGAAAGGAGAAACTGCACCAAGATCAAGTCCAGTACAGCCCCACCATAATTGATGAGAAGCAAGACGGGTTAATTCCCCCATTAAAATGCGAATGACTTTTGCGCGAGGAGTTGCTTGAATCCCCAAACCTTTTTCAACAGCCAATGCACAGGCTTCATTATTAATATGTGCAGCCAGATAATCCATCCGGCTCGTTGCGAAAATAAAATTTCTGTAAGAAAGATTTTCACTCATCTTCTCAATTGAGCGATGAATGTATCCCATGTGCGGCTCGATTTTGTGAATGGTTTCACCATCAAGCCAAACTTTCAAATGCAAAACTCCGTGTGTGGATGGATGCTGTGGCCCCATGTTCACAACGAACAAGCCATCTTCAGTAACGATGTCTTCTCCGAGCAAACTCATATTTCAATCATGTTTTCGTCCACGTAATCTTTTCTCAACGGAAATCCTGGCCAATCTTCATCTAGAAAAAGTCTTCGTAAATCAGGATGATGTAAAAAAGTAACCCCAAATAAATCAAAAACTTCTCTTTCCAATAATTCAGCAGTTTTCCAAATTCCACATACTGTTTCAATTTCTGCCTGATCTCTATTTTCCAATTTCACTTTGACAACAAATTCGTGTTTGTGATTTCTTGAAAGCAAATGATACACCATCATGAAATGATCTTTCCAATCGATGCAAGTGAGGCAATAAAGGTAATTCATATCGAATTCCTTTTTGCTCATGAGATTCGTCATGAATTGCAGAAAACCTGAAGAAGGAACAATGACGTTGAGTAATTCACCTGACTCATCGAAAGTAGCTTCGGGTAAAATTCCAGTAATTGCCGATTTCAATTCTTCTTTATTCATCTTTCAATTGTTTTGGATTTTTTGAAAGAGTAATGTTCTGTTTTTATTTTTTCCTGAAGCGTAATCATTGAATGCAACAATGCTTCTGGTCGTGGAGGACATCCTGGAATATAAACGTCAACCGGAATAATATGATCAACTCCTTTTACTACTGAATAGGTATTGTAGAAAAATGGTCCACCCGAAATTGTGCATGCTCCCATCGCAATTACATATTTTGGTTCAGGCATTTGGTCGTAAAGACGTTTTAGAACGGGAGCCATTTTCATTACAATTGTTCCTGCAACAATAATCAAATCGGCTTGTCGAGGAGTTGCACGGGCAACCTCAAAACCAAAACGCGACCAATCATATTTTGCATCTGCAGAATGCATCATTTCAATTGCACAACAACTTGTTCCGAAAATCAAAGGCCACAATGAATTTGCTCTAGCCCAATTAATGACATCGTCAAGTTTGGTGACTACAATTCCACCACCTTCTGTCGGGTGAACTTCTCCTGGAAATTCTATTTTGTTTTTGTCGGACATTGTAAATTTAGGACAATGCTAAAAATAATTTTCGTTACATCCACTTAAGTGCACCTTTTTTCCATGCATACAAAAGTCCCATAAAAAGTATGAACATGAAAACAACAATCTCAACAAATGCAGGCCATCCAATGGTTTTCACTACCACTGCCCACGGGTACATATAAATTAATTCCACATCGAATATGAGGAAGATCAATGCAAATAAATAGTACCCTACATTGAATTGAATCCAATTGGATCCTGTTGGTACAATTCCGCATTCGTATGCTTCACCTTTCACAATATTCTTCGACGATTTGGAAAGAAGATTCGATAAAAGCATTCCACCGCCAGCGAATGCAATTCCACAAATAATTAGAAGTATTAATGAACCAGCTCCCATAATTTTTTTATTTCTTGTTTATAACTGAACTTATTAATTTCAAAAAACACAACATTTTAATGGCGCGGAAAATAGTGGGACAAATATTACTTTTTAAAAACAATTTTCGGTTACTTTGCCAAGAAATTTTTATCATAATTTAAAAAAAACAAGTCATGGCAATTAAAATCACAGAAGATTGTATCAATTGCGGCGCATGTGAGCCGGAATGTCCAAATGGAGCAATTTATGAACCAGGAGCAAACTGGCAGTTTTCTTATAAAACTGAATTGACTGGAATGTTTACAGCAAAAAGCGGATTATCAGCTGATGCTTTTACAGAACAACCAGCTTTGTCTGCCGACTATTATTACATTATTGCTGATAAATGTACAGAGTGCGTAGGGTTTCATGATGAACCACAATGCGCTTCGGTTTGTCCAGTTGATTGTTGCGTTCCTGATCCAGATCATGTTGAGTCGAAGGATGAACTTGCAGCAAAGAAAGATTCTCTACATTCTAAGTAATTACAATATTTAAATATGGACACCTTGGAAAAAAAATCTGAAAAAGTCACGAAGGTTCACGAAGCTGAAAATGTTGTTGTTAGATTTTCCGGTGATTCTGGTGATGGAATGCAAATGACAGGAACTCAGTTCACTGATACTACTGCATTCTTAGGACAGGACCTCAGTACCTTTCCTGAATTCCCTGCTGAAATTAGAGCACCTATAGGAACTGTTGCAGGCGTATCTGGTTTTCAGGTTAATTTTGGTAGTAAAGAAATTTACACTCCTGGAGATATTTTTGACGTTTTAGTGGCAATGAATTCTGCTGCGTTGAAAACAGATCTTCCAAAACTTAAAAAAGGTGGTGTACTAATTGTAAACACTGCTGGCTTTGACAGAAAGAATCTGAATCTTGCTCATTATCCTGAGGGTGTTAATCCACTTGAAGATGGATCTACGGATGATTATATCGTTTACAAAATTGATGTAACCAAGCACGTTAAGGAAGCACTCGCAACAAGTGGTTTAGGAAATAAAGAAATTGAAAGGTCCAAGAATATGTTTGTTCTTGGACTTCTTTTTTGGATGTTCGATAAATCCATGGATTATACGATTGGATTTATTACAGAAAAATTTGCGAAGACTCCTGATGTGATGAATGCCAACATTACAGCATTGAAAGCGGGATGGAATTATGGTGATCACACAGAAATTTTCACAACTCGTTTCAAAATTGATATTGCAAAACTTCCTGCTGGTGTTTATCGTCAGATTACAGGAAATCATGCAACTGCAATTGGATTGATTTGTGCTGCAGAAAAAGCAGGGCTTCCTTTGTTCTTAGGATCTTATCCGATTACTCCAGCTTCTGATATTCTTCACGAACTTTCTAAATATCGTGGAAACGGTGTAAAGACTTTTCAGGCTGAAGATGAAATTGCAGCTGTATGTTCTGCCATTGGTGGTTCATACGCAGGAGCACTTGGTGTAACGACTACTTCTGGACCTGGACTTTCTCTTAAAGGTGAAGCAATCGGTCTTGCTGTTATTACAGAAATTCCATTGGTAATTGTGAATGTTCAACGTGGTGGACCTTCAACAGGACTTCCAACAAAAACTGAACAATCAGATTTGCTTCAAGCCATTCATGGTCGTCATGGTGAAGCGCCATTACCAGTTATTGCAGCATCTTCTCCTGCCGATTGTTTTGAAGCAGTTTATGAAGCCGCAAGAATTGCATTGGAACATATGACTCCAGTAATTTTCCTTAGTGATGGTTACGTTGCAAATGGATCTGAACCGTGGAGATTTCCAACAGGCGATATGTTAAAACCTATCAACTGTCCTCTTACAACTGAAAATAATAATCCAGGAGGGAAATTCCTTCCATATAAACGCGATGAAAAAGGCGTTCGTCCTAGAACTAAACCTGGTACTCCAGGATTAGAGCATCGCATTGGAGGATTGGAAAAACAGAATGAAACAGGAAATGTTTCTTATGATTCTGTTAACCATGAAGTGATGACACATTTGCGTGCAGAAAAAATTGAGCGTATTGCTGATTTTATTCCACCTGCAAAAGTTGATCACGGAAAAGAGAATGCGAAAATTTGTGTACTTGGTTGGGGATCTACCTATGGCTCCATTACCACAGCTGTTCGTGAATTGACTGCTGAAGGTCATGATGTTGCACACGTTCATTTACGTTATGTAAATCCTTTCCCAAGAAACCTTGGTGAATTATTAAAAGGATTTGATAAGGTTTTGATTCCTGAAATGAACATGGGACAACTTTGTCAATTGATTCGTGCAAAATATTTGATTCCTGCAATTAGTTACAGTAAAGTTCAGGGATTGCCTTTTGCGATTGACGAATTAAAAACTAGAATTGTTGAAACTCTAAATAGCAAATAAGATGAGCGATATTATCTCAGCGCCGAAAAGAACGCCAAAAGATTTTTCTTCGGATCAGGATGTGAAGTGGTGCCCAGGTTGCGGTGACTATTCTATTTTGAGTCAAGTTCAAAAAGTGTTGCCTGATTTTGATACAAAAAAAGAAAATTTTGTTTTCATTTCCGGAATCGGTTGTTCTTCGCGCTTCACCTATTATATGGATACTTATGGAATTCATAGTATCCATGGTCGTGCCGCAGCTGTTGCTTCCGGTGTGAAAGTTGCAAATCCTGAATTGGATGTATGGGTAGTTTCTGGTGATGGCGATTCAATTTCCATTGGTGGAAACCATTTTATTCACTTGTTGCGCAGAAACATTAACATCAAATATCTACTGTTCAATAATGAAATTTACGGACTAACAAAAGGTCAATATTCTCCTCTTTCTGAAAAGGGAAAGAATACAAAATCAAGTCCTTATGGGTCAATTGATGAACCATTTAATCCAATGGAATTAGCGCTAGGAGCTAAGGCAACTTTTGTAGCTCGTTCATTGGATCGTGATCCAAAACATCAACAGGCAATGTTCAAGCGTGCACATGAGCACAAAGGAACTGCGTTTGTTGAGATTTATCAAAACTGTGCTGTTTTCAATGATGGTGCTTTTTTCGCCTATTCAGAAAAGGAAACCAAAAAAGAAGATGCGCTTTTTGTTGAACATGGCAAACCAATGATTTTTGGAAACAATAATGATAAAGGAATTAAGCTTGATGGCTTAAATCCAGTTGTAGTTGATATTTCAAATGGTGTTTCTGCAAATGATCTTTGGATTCACGATGAACGTGATAAAACCAAGGCTTCTTTATTAGCTAGTTTGTTTGATGCTCCAACAATGCTTCATCACAAACCTCGTCCATTCGGCGTATTCTATGTTGAAGATCGCGCAGTTTACGAAGATGATTTAACTGCACAAATTGCTGCCGTTACCGCTAAAAAAGGAAAAATCTCTTTGGATAAAATTCTATCAGGAGACAAAACTTGGATCATTGCTTAGATGAAATCAGAAAAATAGACAGAACCCGCTTTAAAAAGCGGGTTTTCTGCTTCTTAAGCTGATCAGTTTTTGCTCCATTTAATATTTTGAAAAATTAAAAAGTTGAAATAAGTCTATCTCTGCTATGATCAATATCATTTTATTTATAGGCTTTTTTCTGTCATTTCACATAAAATAATTCTGTATGAACAAGATTGAAATTTTTGATGGCAACGAAGCTGCGGCTTATATCGCTTACCGTACGAACGAAGTAATCGCTATTTATCCGATTACTCCAGCTTCAACCATGGGAGAACATTGCGATGATTGGTCCTCTGAACATCTTGAAAACATATGGGGAAATGTACCAAGAGTTGTTGAAATGCAGAGTGAGGGAGGAGCAGCTGGAGCTGTTCATGGTTCATTATTGGCAGGAGCCTTAACAACAACATTTACTTCCTCGCAGGGCTTGTTGCTCATGATTCCAGACATGTTCAAAATAGCTGGTGAACTCAACCCATTTGTTCTTCATGTTGCAGCTCGAGCAATTGCTACACACGCGCTTTCTATTTTTGGTGATCACAGTGATGTAATGTCAGTTCGCTCAACAGGATTTGCAATGCTTTTCGCTACTAATGTTCAAGAATCCATGGACATGGCCCTTATTGCGCACGCAGCCACTTTACGTTCACGCCTTCCATTCATCAATGCATTTGATGGTTTCAGAACTTCTCATGAATTGAATGACATTTCCATTATTTCGGATGATATCATTCATAAAATGATGGATGAAAATGATATTCAGGATTTCCGCAACCGTTGCCTTGATCCTGAAAAACCGGTTATTAAAGGAACTGCACAAAATCCCGATGTGTTTTTTCAGAATCGTGAAGCTTGTAATCAATATTATATCAATACACCGGAAATTGTTCAGGAAACAATGGACAAGTTGGCAACGTTTACTGGACGCAGCTATAAATTATTTGACATTTACGGTCATGCAGAGCCAGAAAAACTCATCATTCTCATGGGCTCAGGATCTGGCGCTACTGAGGAAACGATTGATTATTTAAATGCGCATGATGAACGTACTGCGGTATTGCGTGTACGTTTATTCCGTCCTTTCTCCGTAAGTCATTTCCTGAAAGCTGTTCCTGCATCGGTAAAATCAATTGCTGTTTTAGATAGAACAAAAGAACCTGGCGCAATTGGAGAACCACTTTATCAAGATATTATTACAGCGTTTGCTGAAGAAATTTCTGAAGGCAAAAGAACAACTATGCCAAGAATAATTGGTGGACGTTATGGCCTTTCCTCGAAAGAGTTTACACCTGCAATGGTGAAAAGCATTTTTGATGAATTGGGAAAAACTTCTCCGAAAAATCATTTCACCATTGGTATCAATGATGACTTGACTCACATGAGTCTTTCTTATGATCCATCATTCACAGTGGAGGAAATGCATGAATTCAGAGGATTGTTTTTTGGTCTCGGTGCTGATGGAACTGTGAGTGCAAATAAAAATTCCATAAAAATTATTGGTGAAGGAACTGATAATCATGTGCAGGGATATTTCGTTTACGACTCCAAGAAATCGGGTTCTATGACGATTTCACATTTACGTTTTGGTAAGAAAAAAATCAAATCAACTTATTTAATTACCTCCTCAACATTTATTGCTTGTCATAAATTCACCTTCTTGCAGCAATATGATATTTTAAAAACAGCCGTACCAGGATCTGTATTCCTTCTCAATTCTCCTTATGGTGAATCGGACATTTGGAGTCAAGTTCCTGTAAATGTTCAGCGACAAATCATTGACAAGAAAATTCATTTCTGGGCAATAAATGCATCACGCGTTGCACGCGATACAGGAATGGGAACACGCATCAATGGTATTTTACAAACTTGTTTCTTCGCAATTTCTGGAATTCTTCCACGTGAAGAAGCAATCGCAAAAATCAAAGAGGCAATTAAGAAAACCTATTCTGATAAAGGGGATGCGGTGATTCAAAAGAACTTCGAAGCTGTTGATCAAGCAATCAACAATATGTTTGAAGTTCGTCATCCTGGAAAAACAGAAGGAAAAGAATTGGCTGAGTTTTCTTTCCCTGAAGAAGCTTCTGATTTTGCAAAAACAGTTCTCGCTGATATTGTAAAAGGTTTAGGCGAAGAACTTCCGGTTAGCGCATTACCAGTTGATGGTACTTATCCAACAGCAACAACAAAATTTGAAAAGAGAAATATTGCTGACATGGTTCCTGTTTGGGACAAAGACATTTGTACGCAATGCAATAAATGTGTTGTGATTTGTCCACATGCGGCCATTCGTGCAAAAGTTTTTGAAAAGACACTTCTTGCAAATGCACCAGCAAATTATCCTACACTTTCACCAGTTGGAAAAGAATTCAATAAAGACACAGAGTCATATGCGTTGCAAGTAAGCGTTGAAGATTGTACGGGATGCAATTTGTGTGTTGAATATTGTCCTGTGGAAAGCAAAACAACTGCTGGTCACAAAGCAATCAATATGATTGAGCGCTTGCCAATTCTTGAACGTGAAAAAGAAGCTTGGGAATTTTTCCTTTCTATTCCTGAAATCGATCGTGCACGAATGAATCTCAATACTGTAAAAGGAACTCAATTCCTTCAACCGCTATTTGAATTTTCATCGGCATGTAGTGGTTGTGGTGAAACACCTTATTTGAAATTATTGACACAACTGTACGGCGATAGAATGATTGTTGCAAATGCAACAGGATGTTCATCCATTTATGGCGGAAGTTTGCCAACAACACCTTGGTCAAAAAATAAAGAAGGACGTGGACCGGCATGGGCAAATTCATTATTTGAAGACAATGCAGAATTCGGACTTGGTCTTCGACTTGCAATTGACCAGAAGAAAGCAGCTTCTTTCTCATTGCTCGAAAAATTGAAAGAAACATGTCCTGAAAACTTGTATGATTCACTTGTAAATCCAGATGAATCAAACGAAGCAGGAATAGCATTGCACAGAAAGAACATTGGTGAATTGAAAGATGTTTTAAAATCAAATGATTCTCCAATTGCAAAAAATCTTTTACATCTCGTTGATAATATGTTGACGAAAAGTGTTTGGATTGTTGGTGGTGATGGATGGGCTTATGATATCGGTTATGGTGGTCTTGATCACGTGATGGCGAGCGGGGAGAAGGTGAACATTCTTGTGTTGGACACTGAAGTTTATTCCAATACAGGAGGACAAACATCCAAATCAACACCAACTGGTGCAATTGCTCGATTCAGTGCTTCCGGAAAAAAAGCAGGAAAGAAAAATCTTGGTTTTATGGCAATGAATTACAAAACAGTTTATGTTGCACAAATTGCTTTGGGCGCGAATGACACACAAACCTTGCGCGCAATGCGTGAAGCGGAAGCATATCCTGGACCATCCTTAATCATTGCCTATTCACCTTGTATTGCGCACGGCTTTGATATGTCCAAAGGGGCAGAACAACAACAAAATGCAGTGAAATCTGGTTATTGGCCATTGTTCCGATACAATCCAATGTTGCCTGAAGGAAAACGATTCACACTTGATTCCAAAGAAGCAACTATTCCATTGGAAGATTTCATTTACAAGGAAGGACGTTATACTTCATTGGTTCGTCAGGATAAAGTACTTGCTGCTGAACTTTTGATTGAAGCACAACGTCAAGTCACAGAAAGATGGGGAACACTAAAATCATTTATAAACATTTAATTCCAGCGACCATGGATTCCAATTCTAAATTCGATCAGGCGCAAGCCAATTATGAGTTTGCAATAAATGAACTGATGCGTCCAAAAGAAGATGTTGTTTTGTTGTCTGCATGTCATTCCGTTAAGAAATCAATTCGTGGTTATTTGACTGGATTTCTTGAAACGAATAAGGTTACATTTTCTCCAGAAGAATCCATAGAATCGCTAATGTCACGGTGTTTGAAGGAAGACGCCAACTTTGTCCAATTTGACATGAATACGGTGAAATGCAAATGTGATGATGGGGATTGTATTGGAAAATCTTATTGCCTTTCAATGGAACAAGTGAAGAACTGTATTTCAATTGTTTCAGATTTAGGTAATTTTGTGGCTCCTGGAAGTGATGTTGCACCTATTTGATTTTAATCCTGATTAAAATGAGTTTTTGTTAATAATTCATTTTAACAAATTTACTTTGGCGTTATTCTGGATTTATTAAATCTGGAATGACGCTTTTTCATTGACAATTGTTTAGAAAAAATGAAATTTTCATGCCTTTTGGGTGGGTAAGACCTTACCAATATTAGTCATATGATCTTCGTCAGTGAAAAGCAAGAAACATTATCTTTGTAAATAGGCCTACACTTAAATCATATGCGTTCCTTTAAACGCATCTTATTAACCATATCAATACTCTTGGCGGTTGCTTTTCAGCTCCGTGCATCCCATTTAATGGGTGGGGAAATTACATGGACTTGCCAAGGCAATGGACAATTTGTTTTTCATATGAAATTGTATCGTGATTGTAACGGTGCAACTGGTCCTCCAAGTGCTGCACTTGATGTTTTTAATAATCCATCGCTGACAACAATTGCGATGAATCTGGTTTCTCAAACAGATATTTCACCACAATGTAATGCGATCGGACCAGTTATTACCTGTGCGAGTATTACGCCGGGTCCAGGTGCGGTAGAAGAATTTATTTACCAATCAGCAGCGATAACTATTTCAGGTGTTCCTCCTGCAGCAGGATGGATTTTCGCTTACCAGAATTGTTGCAGAAATGGAGCCATTTCAAATCTTTTGAATCCATCGGCAGTTGGCTTCACCTTGCGTGCAAAAATGTACGCTTACAATAATACCAACACGAATCCATGCTTTGATAATTCACCAGAATTTCTAGAAAGTCCCAAAACAATTATTTGTACGGGCTATCCTTTTACCTACAATCACAATGCGGTTGACATTGAATTTGATTCACTTGCTTATGCATGGGATCAGCCTTTGGATTCTTATACCAATTTTCCACCTGCGTCATTTAATGCGCCAGTTCTACCTTTCGTTGCGGGATTCGCTTACAATAATCCATTGCCAGGACCTGCATTAAATGCTGGAAATATTCCTGCAGTTTTGAATCCATACACAGGAGAAGTTTCATACACCTCTTTTACTTCTGGGAATTATGTAACAGTAATTCGTGTTGAAGCATGGCGATGCGGACATAAAATCGCAGAAATTTTCCGTGAAATTCAGGTTGTACTTCTTCCTTGTGGTAATAATACACCACCATCTGTTACACCACCATTTCAAGCAAATACTGTTTTTCAGGATACTGTTTATGCTGGAGCATTAGTAAACTTCACACTTTCTGCTACAGATTTTGATTTTCTTTCCAATGGAAATCCGCAAACAATTACAATAAATGCGACTGGCCAAGAATTTGGAGCAGGGTTTACCAATGCAGCCGCGGGTTGTATTAATCCACCATGCGCAACACTAAATGCCCCACCTCCTGTTTCAGGTCCATTCAATGTGAGCACAACTTTTAATTGGCAAACGGCTTGCAACCACATCAATTATACTTCACAATGTTTTGTGCAATCGAACACTTATAATTTTGTTATTCGTACGAGTGACGATTTTTGTCCAGCTCCCGCACAAACCATTGCTACCATTTCAATTACTGTTCTTGCGCAGCCTGTTGTTGCATCTCCTCATGTTCATTGTGTAGCTGTAGCTCCCACTGGCGCAATCACGTTAACTTGGGAACAACCAATTGATACAGCAGGAACATTTAATTCCTATCACATTTTTTCTTCCACGAATTTGGCAGGACCATTTGTTGATGTTGATTCCATTTTCAATTACAATCAATTAAGCTATACACATCTTGCAGCAAATGGGAATGCTGGTCCAGTTTATTATTTCATTAAAACAAGATCGGGTTGTGGTGGAATGACTTTCCTAAATGCGCCTGATACAGTAAGCTCTATTTATCTTTCTGTTACCAATAATGGAAATGTTGCAGCAAATCTTTCTTGGAATAATATTACAAGTCCTGCTCCGACAACACAATATCCGTGGTTCAGAATTTTCCGTGAATATCCAATAGGAAATTGGGTTTTAATTGATTCAACGCAATCCCTAAATTATATTGATTCGATTTCCGCGTGTAATTCTCAGGTGAATTACAGAATTGAAATTGGAGATTCGCTTGGTTGTGTTTCCGTTTCAAATGTTGATGGAGATATTTTTCAAGATGTCATTATTCCAAATATTCCTGTAATCGATTCTGTTTCTGTGAGTGCTACTAATACAGCATTGATCGGGTGGGAGCAAAGTACTTCTCCAGATGTAATTGGTTATGTAGTGTACCAATACATAAATGGAATCTGGACGGCAATTGATACGGTTTGGGGTATTGGAAATACTTCGTATGTAAATCTTATTTCCAATAGTGGAGTTCAAAGTGAAAGTTACGTTGTTGCTGCATTTGATTCTTGTGGAAACATCAGCACTTTCAGTTCAATTCAAAATTCATTATTAGTCACAGCCTATTTAAATGTTTGTGATGAATTGACTTCGTTGACTTGGAATACATTTATCAATATGCCTGGTGGAATTGGTGGCTACAATGTATTTGTAAGTGACAACGGCGGACCATTTTTGCTCACAGGAACGACTCCTGCTGGTGATACAAATTTTGTTTATTCAGGTTTGACACAATTCCACACCTATTGCTTTTATGTGGTTGCTTATAATACAACCAATACCATTACGGCAAGTTCAGAACATACTTGCGTTTTTGCGAATGTTCCGCAGCAACCTGTTTTCAATTATTTGAGAGTTGCAACCGTTGCAGGTTCTAATCAAGTCAATTTGAAAGCTTTCGTGGATATTACAGCAGACGTAATCCGTTATGATGTTTATCGTGCTGATTCTTTACTTGGAACTTATGTTTTGATTGGAAGCACTCCTTCAAATCCTCCCAACTCTGTTGTGCTTTACACGGACTACACGACAGAAACAAATAAGCAGAGTTACTGCTACAAAATGATTGCCATTGACAGTTGTGGTGCGGATGCAATGACTTCTAATATTGGCAGAACAATTTATTTGCAAGCTGTAGGAAATAATGAAATTACAAATACACTCAATTGGAATGATTACGAACTTTGGTTGGGTGGTGTTTTGAAATACAATATTTACCGTAGCATCGATGGCGTTCCTGATCCTACACCAATCGCCACTGTTCCTTTCACGAATGCAGTAAATAATATTTACACTGATGATGTTTCCCAATACAATAATTACATCGGTAAATTCACCTATCAAATTGAAGGAGTGGAGGGTGCAGGTAATATTTATAATTTCTCTGACACAACATATTCCAACATTGCGGAAGTTATTCAGAAACCACTCGTTTACGTGCCAAATGCATTCTCTCCAAATGGAAATGGACTGAATGACCTATTTATACCTTCTTCGGGTTTCATTGATGTTGTGGATTACAACTTTGCAGTCTTCAATCGTTGGGGTGAAATGATTTTCCAAACCTCAGATGCAACTCAAGGATGGGATGGTCGCTACAAGAATCATAAATGCGAGCCTGACGTGTACGTTTGGCTTTTGACATTCAAGACCGCTTCAGGCCAGTTCATTGATCAAAAAGGAACTGTGACCTTGTTAAGATAAATTCAGTCGAAGGTCGAAAGTCTAAAGTTGAATTTCGACTTCCTTTTTTTATGATAATCGGTAATTGGTAATTGGTAATCTGCAATCATCTTATCAGCAACAATTCTCTTATCTTTGCACGAATTTTATTGGAACTAAAATTCAAACCACGTTCTTATGTCTCTTGACAATTCAAAGTTTTTAGGTGAAGGTCTCACTTACGATGATGTCCTTCTTGTTCCTGCTTATTCCGAAATACTTCCCCGTGAAGTAGATATTCGCACGAAATTTTCCCGCAACATCTCCATCAATTCTCCAATCGTTTCCGCTGCTATGGATACGGTTACCGAATTCGAATTGGCCATTGCAATTGCGCGTGAAGGTGGAATTGGCGTCATTCACAAGAACATGACCATTGAACAGCAAGCCGCTCAGGTACGCCGCGTAAAGCGTTCTGAAAGCGGCATGGTGCAGGATCCCGTGACCTTGAATGAAGATGCCCTGATTTCTGACGCATTGAAACTGATGCGTGAAAATAAAATTGGTGGAATTCCTGTTATTACAAAAAGCGGTTTGTTGGTTGGAATTGTCACCAATCGCGATTTGCGTTTTGAGAAAAATCTGAAACGTCCGGTGCGTGAAGTGATGACTTCTGAAAATATCATTACTACAAAAGTTACCGATCTGAAAAAAGCGGAAC
>CAIQQJ010000035.1 GCA_903873905.1 uncultured Flavobacteriales bacterium | reverse complement strand
AGGAAGTGTAACGGTTTTTTTGTCTTTGCTATCCTGACCACGTTTTTGCAAAGGATAAGTTTCCGGATCGCAGGCACCAAGAATTTCAATTGATGTTGCTTGGATTTCCTGTGCTTGCCCTTTTCCCTGCGATGCAACCAATGTTCCGGTAACGGAAATGCAAGCGCCAGTTGTAATCAGTTTCAAAAGATCTTCGGGAAATTTCGCAACGTCAGCAACTGCTTGAATGTTTTTTATGGTGGAGCCATCATTCAAATGGACGAACTGCACATATTTATTTCCGCGCGCACTTCGCACCCATCCTTTAGCGGTTACTTCGCGATCGAGTTCTGTTGAGGTAAGAAGGTCTTTAATCTTTTCGTGTGCCATGACAAATGTTGCTTGTAAATTTTATTCCGAAACGGAGCACAAAGAAAACAATAAAAATTGACTATGACAGTTTACACTGAAAGCGGTTTTTATGGAAAGAAACCATGAACAATTGTTTCAAATTAAAAACTATTCAATTACTAATTTTCCTGAAAATCTATTTTTCTCCTGTGATGATATTTGATAAAAATAGACTCCAGAAGAAATATTTTCTTTCTCAAAAATGAAACATTTAGCTCCATTTGGAATTTCAAATTCCCTTATTTCTTTTCCAAGTAAATCATAAATTTTCAGAACTGCATTTTTCTGCGCATCAGTAAAAATAAATGTTGCCGAAGCTGTAATTGGATTTGGGTAAACTGAAACAGCAGGTTCATTATAGACTTCGCTGACATTATCTATTCCATCGGGATTATATTCCCAGAATTGTTGACTGCAACCTGTGAAATTCCCTGATCCAAAATAACCTCTATTGCCTATAGAAAATCCAACAGCCAAATAAAGGCCTCCCCCGCCATAATTAGCCTTTTGTGTCCAAACATCTAAGCTTTGGTCCCATTCCCAAAAATCAATTAGGAAACCATCTCCGATTCCGACATAACCTTTATTGCCGATGGAAAATCCAGATGCAAATTGCCTCGCTGAACCTCCAAAATTCGCTTTATTTAACCACATGTTCATGACTGGGTCATATTCCAATAAATCTTGAGTTGATTGTGTTGCACTGGCTGAAATAAATGTATCACCTGTTGCAATATATCCCTTTCCAAGTATAGAAAAGCCAACTGCATCTCCTCTTCCTCCTCCTGAATAATTTGCTTTTTGTGTCCAGACATTCGTTACTTGATCCCATTCCCAAAAATCCTGACAAAAAATGTTTCCGTTGTAATAACCAGTTCCAATATATCCTTTTGTTAAGATGGAAAAACCAATAGCACCATATCGAGCGGCTCCGCCAAAGTTTGTTTTTTGTGTCCACACATTCGTTCCCTGATTCCATTCCCAAAAATCATTCAGTGCAGATGAATTGTTATTATCGTATCCTGTTCCAATATATCCTTTTGTCCCAATTGAGAATCCAACTGAGAGGATTCTTGCCACCCCGGGAAAGTTTGCAATTTGTGTCCATGTATTTGTGACTTGGTCCCATTCCCAAAAATCCGAAAACATTGGAGCTCCACAATCACCCAACCCGATATATCCTTTTGTTCCAATTGAAAAACCAACAGCCCGCTCTCGTGCCGCTCCTGAAAAATTAGCTTTTTGTGTCCACGTGCCTTGGGCAAACAACTCATTACCTTCCCAAATACACCTGAATGGGAAAAGAAATATTAGCACTAAAAATATCCGAAAGAGCATCTACTTTGAAAGAAAATTGGTTGGATAAACAATCATACAACTTCCGCTGCTTTCCAATTTGAAAGGTACAAAAATAGTTACCCAAAAAATGAGACTGCAAAATCAATTTCCATCATGACTATTTTTTACCGGCTCAAATTCAGCCTTTTGCAACAAACCATTGGACTGACAACAATAATCATGAAACATTGTGACAAAGAAACGTTCAACTCATAAAATGTTTCCATAGTTTTGTGCTCCCAAAATTCTGGGCATTGAAATTTCATGGAAACCAAAGAGAAAATTCTTCACGCCGCCTTTGAATTGTTCTTCCGTTACGGAATCAAAAGCGTAACGATGGATGATATCGCGAAACACTTGTCGATGTCGAAGAAAACGATTTATCAGTTTTTCTCTGACAAGGATGAAATCGTTCATGTGTTGTTTGACAATTATCTTCAGCAACACAGAATGGAATTTGATGTAATCGCCACCTCATCCAAAAATGTGGTAGAGGAAGTTTTTTCCTACATGAAAAAAATGCATTTGCTGCTTGCACAAATCAATCCAAGTATTTTTTATGATTTGCGTAAATATCATAAGGGAACTTGGGATTTATTCAGGACATTCCGAACTGAATATTTGTTGGATGTAGTTGAGAAATCCATTGACAAGGGAAAACTGGAAGGGTTCATACGAGAAGACCTTAACTCAAAAGTGATTGCACGAATGCGTGTGGAACAAATTGACATGGGATTCAATCCACATGTTTTCCCAACCGACAAATTCAACATTCTCGAAGTGCAATTGGCCATGACAGAACATTTCCTTTATGGAATCTGCACAATAAAAGGCCACAAACTCATTAATAAAAACAAACAAATTATCGCTGCGTAAAATATTTTTCAATTGAAAACGACTTACCCAAAACCACCAACCGTCCGCTCACTATTTTCTGTTATGAAAACAACAAGAATTAAACTGCTCGCATTCGCCTTCATCACAAGCTTTGCTTCCTTAAAGGCGCAACAAATTGACACAGGAAGCTATTCTTATTCGCTACAGCAATGCGTTGATTTTGCAATTCAGCACAATACCTCCATGCAAAATGCAATTTTGGATCAGCAAGCTGCTGGATATAAAGTGAAAGAAATAATTGGCTCCGGACTTCCGCAAATAAATGCAAGTTCGCAGGTCCAAGAATATCTGGAAATCCCAACTTCCTTGTTGCCAGGTGAAATTTTCGGTGGCCCTCCAGGATCATTCATTCCCGTAAAATTCGGAACGAAGTACAATGCCAACCTCACTTTTTCTGCAAGTCAATTGGTGTTCAGCGGAAGTTATTTTGTAGGAGTTCAAGCGGCAAAAGTTTACCAAGATCTTGCTCAGAAAAATTCAGAACGCACAAGAATTGAAACGTCAGCAGATGTTTCAAAAGCATATTACACGGTATTGGTCAACAATGAAAAGAAAAAATTGTTGGATGCCAATGTAGAACGCATCAAAAAATTGTCTGACGATACAAAAGTTTTATACGCCAATGGTTTTGTTGAAAAAATTGATGTCGACAGAATTACCGTTACCTATAATAACCTCACAACAGAAGTGGCAAACATCAATCGCCTGCTTGACCTTTCGCTTGTCCTGTTGAAATATCAAATGGGAATGGATCAAAGTGCAAATCTTTCCCTCACAGATAAAATTGAAAATCTTACGTTCACGCCTGAAACAATTCAAACTGGAAAATTTGATTATACCAAGCGCACTGAATTTCAAATTTACGATCTCAACCTAACAGGAAAAAGAATGATTATGAAAGCCGATCGATTCGGCTATTTCCCAACCGTTGCGCTTTTTGGTTCAATGGTTGCACAAGCGCAACGAACGAAATTTGACATTTTCGATACAAAAAAAGGATGGTACCCAATCGCCATTGTCGGATTGCAAGTAAGCGTTCCGATTTTTGATGGGCTGCAAAGACATTATCGCATTCAAGAAGATCTTATCGGTATTCGTCAAGCACAAAACAATTTGTTATTCATGCAACGCACCATTGACATGCAACAAGCCGTTGCCAAAGTGAATTTGCAAAATAGCGCTGCTACGCTACAATCACAAAAAGACAACATGGCTTTGGCAGAAAGTGTTTTTGATGTGACAAAGAAAAAATATGATCAGGGTGTCGGATCAAATCTTGAAGTCATCAACGCACAAACTGCATTGAAGGAAGCACAAACAAATTATTTCAATGCGCTTTATGAGGCGGTAATCGCAAAAGTTGAATACGACAAATCCATTGGCACATTAAAATAATCCTTTGATACGTCTTGACATAAAAAATAAATTATAAAAATTAATATCACAGATTGTCAAGACTACTCAGGGTGATAAATAATTGAACAAAAATCTTGAACTACTAAAAATCATCCGCGACAATAAATTCTATTATGAAAAAGACAATTGCATTCATCAGTATTTTTTCCTTTTTGGCATTTTCCTGCAGCCAACAGTCAAAAGAAGAGAAACTCAAAGCCAACCTCAAAACCAAGATGGAAGCCTTTGAGAAACTCCGAAAGGAAATTACCGATCTCAAAGTAGAACTTGCAAAAAGCGATACAACGCACAGCGATTTCGGAAAGCCTGTTCGCATTTCTGTTGTACAAACAAAATCTTTTCAGCACTCCATCGATATTCAAGGAAGAGTAGATGCTGACGAAAGTGTATCGGTAGGACCAACAATGCCAGGTCTCGTAAAAAGTGTTCTTGTTCATGCAGGCGACAAAGTGCAGGCAGGACAAATTCTTGCTCAAATTGATGCAGCTGCATTAACACAACAACTAGGTGCTCTTAAAATACAACGCGATCTTTTGAAAGACGTTTTTAATCGACAGAAAAATTTGTGGGATCAGAAAATTGGAACTGAAATCCAATATCTGCAATCCAAAACACAATATGATGCGGTTGAAAAACAAATCAGTGCAATGGAAGATCAAATTAGCATGTCGAACTTGAAAGCACCAATGGATGGAATTGTGGACGCTGTGAATATGAAAGTGGGAGAAATTGGAGCGGCTGGAATTTCAAGTATCGTAATTGTAAACACTTCCAAACTCAGAGTGAAGGGCGAAGTTGCCGAAGCTTACGTTGCCAAAGTTCAGAATGGAAATGATGTCAATCTTTATTTTCCAGATGCGAATAAAAACTTGAAATCAAAAATCACCTATTCTGGTCGCATCATCAATAAAGTGAACAGAACTTTTAATATTGAAGTGGTTCTTCCTCCGAACGAACCAAATGTTGTTCCGAACATGATTGCAGTGGTGAAAATTACCGATTACACAAATGACTCTGCCATTGTTGTTCCGCTTAGTGCAATTCAGCAAACATCAGACGGAAAAACCTTCGTTTACATCGCATTGAAAAACAAGAATGGAAAAATGGCTGCAACAAGACGTGATATAACTTTTGAAAAAACATATAATGGTGCAGCTGAAATAAACACAGGCTTAGCAGTTGGCGACCAACTCATCACAGATGGAAATGCCGATTTAAATTCTGGTGATTTGATTTCCGTAAAATAATTTTAAAGTCCGAATTAACCGATCATACGAATACAGGTTATGTTAGAAAAAATAAAAGAATTTAAGCCGACAAGTTGGTCCATTGATAACAAGACAACCATCTTTCTCCTTACTGCGTTTCTCGCCCTGCTCGGGTATAATTTTTACAACAAACTTCCGAAAGAAAATTTTCCTGAAGTAAAAGTTCCAATCATTTTCTGCACGACTGTTTATGCAGGAACTTCTCCAACAGATATGGAGAATCTTGTTGCCAAACCAATTGAAAAACAAGTCAAGTCAATTTCCGGTGTAAAGAAAATTACCAGCAATTCCATTCAGGATTTCTGCAGCGTAATTGTGGAATTCAATACAAATGTTGAAACGGAAGTCGCTTTGCAAAAAGTTAAGGATGCAATTGACAAGGCGAAAAAAGATCTTCCTGAAAAACTCACTTCTGGACCAAATGTTCAGGAAATGAATCTTTCTGAAATTCCAATCATGAATGTGAACATCGCAGGTGATGATTTGAAAAAATTAAAACGTGTTGCAGATGATGTGAAGGATCACATTGAATCCATGAAAGAAATTACGCGCGTGGATATGGTTGGAGCGCTCGATCGTGAAATTCAGGTAGATGTTGACATGTACAAAATGCAAGCTGCTCAATTAACGCTTGGTGATATTCAACGAGCCATTCAAATGGAAAACATGACCATTTCCAGTGGTACAGTTACAACCGATGGAATGAAACGCTCACTTTCCATCAAGAATGAATTCAAGACCGTGGATGAAATAAAACAAATCATTGTCGGTTCACAGGCAGGTGCAAAAATTTATTTGCAAAATGTTGCTGATGTGATTGATGGAAATAAGGAAAAAGAAAGTTACGCACGGTTGGAAGGAAAAGATGTAATCACACTTAACATCATTAAACGTTCAGGAGAAAATTTGATTAACGCTTCCGATGGCATCAATGATCTCGTCACAAAAATGACTGCATCAAAAGAAATTCCTGACGACCTTAAGGTTACAATTACTGGTGATCAATCGAGCCGTACAAGAACTACGTTGCACGATCTTATCAATACCATCATCATCGGATTCATTCTTGTTATTATCGTGCTCATGTTTTTCATGGGCGCAACAAATTCATTTTTCGTTGCATTGTCAGTTCCATTGTCTATGGCCGTTGCGTTCATGGTAATCTATGCAATGGGATGGTCGATGAACATGATTGTACTTTTCGCATTTCTACTTGCACTCGGAATTGTTGTTGATGATGCAATTGTAGTGATTGAAAACACGCATCGAATTTTTCTTGAGAACAGTGGCCTTGGAATAATAAAAGCTGCAAAACTTGCTGCAGGAGAAGTTTTTCTTCCCGTGCTTTCTGGAACACTAACAACACTTGCACCATTTATTCCATTGGCATTTTGGGGAGGAATGATCGGAAAGTTCATGTTCTATTTGCCGGTTACAATGATTATAACACTTCTTGCTTCATTGCTGGTAGCGTATATTATCAATCCTGTATTTGCTGCAACATTCATGCGTCATTATGATTCTAAAACTGCGAAAAACACTAAGTGGCCGCGTTGGCTAAAAACATATTCAATTCTTACCGCACTCCTTGCAATTATAGCTTATGTTTTTATTGCACGTGGTCTTGGAAATTTTATGTTGATTCTTTACGGACTTGTTCTATTGCATCACTATATTTTGCGTCGTTGGATTTTCGCATTTCAAGAAAACTTGTGGCCGCGATTCAGAAATTGGTACGGAAGAAAATTAACTTGGTCCATCAATCATCCAAAAACAATTCTTTCATCAACTGTAGTGTTGTTTTTCCTTTCTCTTTTCATGCTTATGGCCAGACAACCGAAAGTCGACTTTTTTCCGATAGCAGATCCGAATTTCATTTACACCTATATTGAAATGCCGGTTGGAACAGACCAGATAAAAACAAATGCTGTTGCCAAGGAAGTGGAAGAACGAATTCGCAAAGAAATCGGAAATGATTCTGATATGGTAACTTCCATCATTGCGAATGTTGCTTTCGGCGCAGGTGATCCTCGCGCAAATGACATTTCCATTCAACCCCACAAGGCAAAAGTCACTGTTGCATTTACAGAATTTGCAAAAAGAAATGGAAAATCAACACGTTCAATTCTTCAACGAGTACAAAAATCTTTCGCGGAAAATAAAATTCCCGGAGCTGAAATTGTTGCTGAACAAGAACAAGGTGGCCCTTCCGTTGGAAAAGCAATCAGTATTGAAATCACTGGCGACAAACTCGAGGATCTCATTGCAGCTGACACAACACTCAAGAAATATCTAGAAAACGATACCATAAGAGTTTTAGGAGTAGAAAAATTAAAAAGTGACATCGTTGCAAGCAAACCTGAAATTGTTTTTTCAATCAATCGTGAACGCGCCAACCGTGAAGGAATTTCCACTGCACAAATCGGAGGTGAATTGCGAAATGGTTTGATGGGTGTGGAGGCTTCAAAATTCCGTGATGAGAATGATGAATATCCAATCATGGTTCGATACCGACAAGATCAACGCAATGATCTCAATGCGCTTCGCAATTTAAAATTGACTTACCGAGACATGAACATGGGTGGTGCAATTCGAAACGTTCCGCTCTCCTCCTTTGCTGACATTAGATATGATGTTAGTTATGGCGGAGTAAAACGCAAAGCACAGAAACGAATTATCACTTTAGAATCGAATGTACTTTCCGGTTACAATGCAAATGAAGTTGCCGACGAAGTGCGTGCACAAGTTGATCTTTGGAAATTATCACATCTTCCTCCAGGTGTGGAAGTGAATATGGGTGGACAGAAAGTAGAACAGGCAGAAACAGCATCATTTCTCGGTGGAGCATTGCTTTCTTCTATTGGCATTATCGTTTTAATTCTCATCACACAATTCAACTCCATTGGAAAAACAATTATCATTCTAAGTGAAATTATTTTCAGCGTCATTGGAGTTTTCCTTGGACTTGCAATTTTTGGAATGAATGTTTCAGTTGTAATGACGGGTGTTGGAATTGTTGCGCTTGCAGGAATTGTGGTGCGAAATGGTATTCTCATTGTGGAATTCATTGACATTCTTCGAGAACGTGGAATGGATTTGAAAGAAGCAATCGTAGAAGCTGGAAAAACAAGAATGACTCCTGTGTTGTTGACAGCAACAGCAACCATACTTGGATTGATTCCACTTGCAATTGGACTCAACATTGACTTCGCAACATTGTTCAGCGATTTCAATCCACACATTTTTATTGGTGGTGATAGTGTTGCATTCTGGGGACCACTTTCCTGGACCATGATTTACGGCTTGAGTTTTGCGACGGTCCTTACACTCATCGTTCTTCCAGTTATGTATTTGCTTTCAGATAACGCAGGAAGGAAATTGAGAAAACTATTTGGAAAAGGAGAAACAAAAACTACTGGTTCAGTTCACACAACTCCTTCCGAAATATTCATTCCGAATAGCGTTGACGATGGCAGCAACACACATCATGACCCGCCACATCACCATCACAATTAATAAATCAATAGGCTTTGGGATAAATGAAAACTGCTACTGTAAAAGGTGGCAGTTTTCATTTGCAAATTAATCTTGCGTAAGCATTACTTTTTTGCTGTAACATTTTCCGTCAACTCCTGTTACACGTACAAGATAAATTCCAGCAGCAAGAATATTTCCATTCAACAAAAAGTGATTTGATCCTTGTGCAGCAGAAACATTTTCTTCACCATATTTTTTTCCTTGCATATCAAAAACAGCAATGTTGTATTCAGATGCCTCGATGACATTTAAAGAAATATTTATTTCAGACCCTGAAGCAAATGCATCTATTGTATTAATATTCCCATTACAAGTTTCCCCCGTTATTATGGTGGATTCCGTGCTGGTTCCATTAAAATCCGTTTGTCGAAGACGATAATAAACTGTTGACAATACAGGAACAGGATCTGCAAATGAATAATGATGAACCTGCGAACTTGTTCCAGAACCATTTACTTGTCCAATGACATTGAAATTATTTCCATCCTCGCTTTTCTCAATGGAAAAGAAATCATTATTATTTTCCGTTGCGGTTGACCAAGAAATAATTTCTGAAGAAGAATTACAATTGGCTGCAAAACTGAGTAGTTCAATTGGAAGCGGTGCGTTTACAGATGTAAGAACCATTGGTCGGTAGGTAGCAGCTACAAATGCAACACCAGAAGCAGTAACAGTCCCTACACCAGCGAGAACAGCAAGTGTAGAGCCAATGTTTGAATTATCAGGAAGCCATCCGGCAGCCCAATATTGAGCACCAAGATTTCCTGAATTATAAGGAGCATTCAAGGTGTTTTCAGCACCTCTGTAAGAAAAAGTAAGAGTTGCTGTGGCAGCATTGCTCCAAGTTAAATCCCACCATCTATCTATTACAGCTTGAACAGAACCATCACCTCCGATTGTTGGGTCATACATATGTGTAACGGTGGATGACCATGGCGTGTTATTGGTTGCAACCGTTGGCCGTGTAGAAACAATAACGTACGACGCTACTGAAGACATTGCCGAAGTTATATTCATCGTGAATGGAATTTGAGCCGCAGCCAAACCAAAAGGAATGATGTGCGATCCTGAAGTTGTTCCAACAATCCATTTTACTTGACTGGGATTTAATGCAACATTTGTTTCACTTTGAATATATCCTGTAGTATTGGTAATTGCACCTGCTGCTGGATTTGAAACCGTAAGCACATTACTATTGAGAACCAACGGTAATGTTGTCAATGATAATACTCCTGTCAATGTTGCAATTCCTCCAACAGTAGTATTCACATTCAATGTTTTGGTTCCTGTGCCTTGTAAGGTGAGATTATAAAAAGTGGTAGAGTTGCTCCCTGCGATGGATTGATTTACACCTGAAAGAATAACTGTTGATCCGTCATTTGCAAAGGCAACATTAGCAGCATTATTTGTCCAGTTTCCCATTACCTTAATAATTCCTCCAACCGAACTGTTATGAATCAATCCACCTGACTGACTCAAATAATTTCCTGTTCCTGCAGTATTGACAACAATATTAGAACCGGAAGAAATAACAATATGCGAGCCATTATTAATCAGGCCTTGGGAAAAAGCGATAGTGGGAAATGTTCCCAAAATAAAAATTGTTTTCAGAATGAGTTGATTCCTTTTCACCTTTTTCATTTACAAATCAATTCAAGATTGTTTCACTTTTATTTGGAAAACTCATTCAGTAAAGTCCCTTGTTCGTTGTACATTATTCTCATCGAAGCAAGGTCAAATTCATAAACATTGTTTCCATCCTTATCCTTCAATTTATTCACTGACAAAATATCCGCAGGGTTACACTTTGTTTCAATTTGTTTTCTCACACTCATTGGGATTTCTTGGTAACTGATATTGGAAGATGAAGTTGTTGTATTGGAAGAAGTTGCTTTTACGTCAGTTGAAGTTTTTGTCGCAACGTTTGAATTCGAATTGTCTCCTGTTACAACATTTCCACTTGGATCTATAACAAGTGTAGTTTTCGAACCATTAGATAAAAAAACTGCAGAATAAGAATTGCTTTTTGTTCGTTCCCATTTTATTTCCTTAACAGTAGGGTAAAGCGTATTGATTGTTTTACGAACAGCAGTTGGAATTTCACTTTCAGAAACTGATTGGGCACGCAAACTGATGCTGCTTGCAAGCAATACAAGCAACAACATTCCATTTCTAATTATATTTTTCATGATTTTCATTTTTGTCAAATATCAATCTCTAAAGAATAACCGTTATTGAAATCTCCAAGCTTCATTGACGAAAACTGGATTAGTGGCAGTATTCCGTGCAGGAGCACCTGTTCCTAATGTGCCTGTTGAATTTTCAACACCCACTTCCATCGTATGACAAACCATATTACAAGAGGTAGTGTGCGTCTCAATTACATTCGTGGTTTCACACAAGATGATCTGCCCATTAAAATTGCCTCCGCAGCTATATTCAGGAACACTATTCCATCTCACCACTAACTTTCGGTTAGGTGATACACCTGAAACAAAATAATCAACACTTCCGCCACCTGGAGGATATAAGTCAGTCCAGCAGACTGAAACGGCATTGTTTGGTAAACCGGCACTCGGTGTTGCAACACCACTACAACATCCATTGGGAGCGGCTAAATCAAAAGAAATAAAACCGTTGGAAGAAATTACAAATTGTGTATAGGTTGTTCCGTAAAAACAGAAATTAAACCCGATAGGCAAAGCAGTACTGGTTTGATCATCACTCAATACAACACCTGTTCCAACACCGGCAATCGGCGCAAATGCAATACTGGTAACTGCGTATGAAGCCGGACAACAAGAAATTGTTGCTTGTGTAATAATATTGGAATTTGCACTTGTACCGCAAAGATTCATTGCACGCACTCTGTAATAATAGGTAACTCCACATGTTAAACCGCTAACGCTATACCCCGTTACATTACCGACATTAAGATTATTATATCCTGCAACAAATAGTGTAAAGCCAATGTCCGTTGCCACATCGAGAAAATAACCAGTTGCCCCTGTAGCAGAAGCCCAGTTAGCCGTGAATCCATTTACCAATACACTTGATGCAGCATTTGCAACAGGAGCAGTAGGAGCAGCTAAACATCCGCAGTAAATACTTTGCCAGCCGCCAATGTAAATTTCCAAGCAGTTTGTTGTTGTGTTGAAGATCATCAAACTGGTGGCTGGGGTGGCAACTGCATTGCGTTGCGCTGTTGTCATTCTAGGAATGAGTATCCCCATATTGGTAAAATCAACATCCAAACCGGCTGAGGCGTTGGGTGTTGCTCCCGTGGCGTTAATGCCAACATTCTGGGCGAATAAAGTTTGATTGATGAGTAGACTGACAATAATTGCCAGAAGGAAAGTAAGGGGTTTACTTTTCATTTTCCGATAAAATTTATGAGTATAGGGGACTAACTATTTGCTACCCACAATATACAAAGTAAAAATTATTTAAAAAGCAGGAATGTCATGGTTTTTAGGAATTTTTCTAAACTATTTTTTTAATTATCGACGAACCCTGCTTTTTTGAAGTCGAACTTACAACGCCTCATCCTCCTAACATTTCCTATACCTACCAAATTACGCCTGCGATTTTACTTTACTTTTATACAAAGAATAACCATCAAATGAAATATTTCATTCTAGCCATACCCATTTCACTTGCACTATTTTCCTGCAGTAAAAAAGGTTCAAGCACTCATCCCGAACGCCGTGATTTGACAGAAGCGGTTTATGCTTCAGGAAAAGTTTTTCCAAAAAACGATTATAAGGTGTTCGCAAAACTTGCTGGATATGTAGAGGAAATTCACGTGCATGTTGGAGATTCTGTAAAGGTGGGACAGCCTTTGCTTACCGTGAGAAGTGAAGTAACACAAATAAATGTAGACGCCGCAAAAAACCAATTGAATCTTGCGCAGAAAAATGCAGATGAAAATGGCGCATTGATTTCAGCACTCAAGCAAGATGTAAGTTCGGCCAAATCAAAATATGAATTGGATTCTGTCAATTACATTCGTTATTCAAACTTGTTGAAACAGAATGCCGCATCACAATTGCAATTTGATCAATCGAAAGTGCAATACGAATCGTCACGCGCTATTTACCAACGCGCGCAAAGCAATTTAAGCAGCACACGCGATCGATTGAAAACAGAATTTACAAATGCAAAATTGCAATTCGATGCACAATCTTCTAATCACAGCGATTATACAATCACCTCCGCAGTAAATGGGAAAGTATACGACATCATTCCAAAAACTGGTGAGCTTGTTGGACCCCAATTACCCGTGTTGGAAATTGGAGACGCATCTTCCTTCGAAGTAGAATTAAGCGTTGATGAAACCGATATTGCACAATTATCAAGAGGACAAAATATTGTTTATACAATTGACGCATACAAAGACAAGGAATTCAAAGGTGTGGTGGAAGAAGAATATCCACGAATCAGTCCGGGTAACAAAACCTCACGAGTAATTTCTTCAGTGGAAATACCAAATGGTCTTAGAGTTTTTTCAGGAATGTCAGTGGAAGCAAACATTGTCATTTCAGAGAAAAAAAACATTCTAGTTATTCCACGTGAATATTTGTTGCCGGGAAAAATGGTAAATGTGAAAGGGAAGGACGAACCCGTGAAAGTTCAAACAGGTGTTTCCGACTTGCAGTATGTTGAAATTCTTGGCGGAATTACAGAATCGGATGAAATAATTAAATAGTAAATGAAAATTAGTAATTGATGAATAGAATTTATCATTCCTAATCACCTCCAACCAATTAAAAAAATGTCCTTCTTCAAAAGTCCAGTCTTCCGAATTGCAATGACGCATCTTGTTTCAAAGAAGCGTCAGACAATTGTGGCTATGCTGGGCGTGACATTTGGAATTGCAATTTTTATTTTTCAGGCAGGCTTGATGTCGGGCTTTCAATCTACGTTCATTGAAGAAACGGTAAATACCACTGCAAACGTTCGGATTTATAATGATGTGCAGGAGGTGCGTCAGAGTATTTTGGAAATGTCCAACACAAATAAAAATGCATGGATTGTTGTTCGCAATCAAAAACCGAAAGATGAAGATCCCAAGGTGAAAGATGGAAAACAAATCATGGACCTTATTGAAAAAGATCCTGAAGTACTAGGTGTTTCCCCTTTTATTGGAACACAATCCTTATTCCGACTTGGCCTCGCACAAGCCTCCGGCCGTGTTTCAGGTGTGAACATAGAAAAGGAAAATGCAATTTTCGATTTGGAGAAATACATGACAGAAGGGAATTTGCTGGATCTTGAAACTTCCCCCAATGGAATTATCCTTGGCGAAGGTTTGGCAAAAAAACTTGGAGCGAAAATCGGTGATAACATGACGGTGACATCTCCCAAAGGAGTTGCATTGGATATGCGCGTTACAGGAATTCACAAATCAGGAATTACGGAATTGGATAATGCACGTGCGTTCATCAACATCCACAATGGTCAAAAACTTTTGGGCGTCGATGGCTCTTACATTACTGATATCAATATAAAACTGAAGGACATCAATACTGCGGAAACGATTGCAAAACATTACCACGATAAATTCGGTTTCAAGGCGCAAGATTGGAAAGCGGCAAATGAAAATATTTTTAGCGTATTCAAAATCCAGAATTTGGTAACGTATCTTATCATCATTTCTATTTTGATTGTTTCCGGTTTTGGAATTTTCAACATTCTCATGATGATCATTTATGAAAAGATGCCTGACATTGCCATTTTAAAAGCAACTGGTTTTAAAGACAAAGACATCAAGATCATTTTCCTGATTGAATCACTCATGATTGGAATTTTCGGTGGGTTGCTTGGATTGTTGATCGGTTTTCTGATGCAGAAAATTGTTGGAAGCATTCGGATGGACATTAATGGATTTGTTTCCATGAAATACTTAAAATTCAATTCATCACCTGGCTTTTTCATTTTCGCTTATTGTTTTGGTTTGATTGTAACTGCACTGGCAGGTTACATTCCCGCCCGCAAAGCCGCAAAAGTGGATGCCATAGATATCATTCGTTCAAAATAACTCCGCGTCTTCTGCCACTCTGCGGCAAAAAATAATTTATAAAAAAGTGTCTAAAGAGAATTACATATTCGAAACAAAAAATCTCAGCAAGTTTTTCAGAGACCCTGTGGATTTTCAGGCGCTGAAGAATGTTGACATTTCCATCAAACGCGGAGAATTCGTTTCCATCATCGGTTCTTCTGGAAGTGGAAAATCAACTTTGCTCTACGTGCTTTCCACTTTGGATACGGATTATGAAGGACAGATTTTTTTGGATGGAGAAGATTTGAGCAAAAAAACTAAAAACCAATTGGCTGAAATCCGTAATGCTAAAATCGGTTTTGTTTTTCAGTTTCACTATTTGCTTCCCGAATTCACCGTTCTTGAAAATGTGATGTTGCCCGCCTTGAAACTCGCAAAATATCCCGAGCCGGAAATCAAGAAACGTGCAATGGAAAAATTGGAAATGTTGGGATTGGCAGATCAAGCCGACAAAAGGGCGAACAAACTTTCTGGTGGACAACAGCAACGCGTCGCAATCGTTCGCGCGCTGATCAATGATCCTGATATTATATTCGGCGATGAGCCAACGGGAAATCTTGATTCAAAAAACGCACAAAATGTTTTTGATACGTTCAAGGAACTGAAAGAAAAATTCGGTCAAACAATTTTGGTGGTGACACACGACATGGCGCTCGCCGCACAAACCGATCGCTCGATTCGTTTGCACGATGGAGAAGTGGTGAAATAAATTCCCTACTTCGATACATTTTTGTTTTTTTAGAAACTGTTTTATAATTCCTTCTTCCATTTGACATCAAAAACAAAAATGTATCGAAGTCTGCGTGAGGGATAGAAGAGGAAAGCCCACAGTCCCCCCAACAGAATTGTTGGGGTTGGGACGAGGACTTGCAACGGATAGCCCGACCTGACGAAGGAAGGACACGCCTTAAAGAAAAGGAGGCTGTCGAAATAAAGTAAGCCGTTATAAGTTATCGATCACCTATTAAAAACAATCTGCACATCAGAAATCTGCAAATCACTCCTTAATGTTGCACCAATAATTTCTGTGATCCTACTTTATTTCCATTCACAGCTTGTATTATATAACAACCACTCGCCCACTCACTCACATCAACATGAAGTGTTGGTGATGCTGGATCAAGTGTAATTTCCTTCGAGAAAACTATTTTCCCTTGCAAATCAAGAATCGAAATCTGAACAGGTCCTGTTGATTCTCCGAAAACCAAAGTTGCATTTTCATTTACAGGATTCGGGAAAACAGAAATGGAGAATGGTGTTTGCATTGGATGCTCATTCACATCACTGATCACATCATTCAAACTTCTTTCCCATGCACCATGACCATGTGTGAAACATTTCACGGAGCGATTTGCATTGCAGGAAACCAAATCATACACCATTGTCCAATCGGGAAGTCCTGTGTTGTGTGATGCCCATGTGGTTCCACCATTCGTACTTACGTAAAGTCCAATGTCGGAACCAACATAAACGATATCGGGATATTGCGGATCAAGAAAAACACAATGTGTTGGAACATCTGGTAAAGTGCCAGTGATGTCATTCCACGTTACACCTGCATTGACACTTTTGAAAATGTGTCCAGTTCCAAAACCAGCAAACACTACATAAACAATTTTACTGTTGCGCGGATCAACAGCAATTCTTCTTGGATAACGATTCGGTAATCCAGCAGAACGATCAACAAAAGTTACTCCCGCATCAGCACTCAACATCAATTTCATTGGAGAAATATCTGGAGCAGTGGCAATGTAAACCGAATCTGAATTGGTGGAAGAAACCGCAATACTCAAAACATAATTACCATTATCAATCGGATCTGCACTTACAACCGGCCAGGAATATCCACCATCATCACTGCGAATGATTCCTGTTGTTCCTGCGTACATTCTGGAAGTTGGATTAGGACAAATAATATATGGCGCCAAAAACGCGCAAGGATTTCCACCTGTAGGATAAGAAGGTTCATAATTAACTTGGTAATTGTAAGATGCGCCTTGATCGGTAGAAATAAAAACATTCAAGTATTGATAGGCAACAAATGAATTCATATCACTGGAAGGATCAATTGCATTATAACAACCATCACCACCCATCACAGGAGTCCAATAGGGTGTTCCATTATATTCCACAGAAAAATTATCCTGCAAACCTGACAATGCAAAATTAGGATTGGTTTGAGAAACAGAACCGATATAACATTGTGAAGTAACATAACCGTCAGTGCATTCGGTATAAGAAGTTCCGAAATCCCAAGAGCGAACGAGTCCTCCATCTGTTACAACAAAAATGCTGTACGGGTTTTGTGGATTCACAACAATATCATGAACATCGGAGTGCATGTATTGTGGCCCCCAATTCATATCTGAAATTTGAGAATAATTTGCACCGCCATCGGTGGATTTATACATGTTCACACCACCCGCAAGAAATACATTCTGATTGCCAGGCATGAATGCCATTCCCTTACAATACCACCCTTGATATCCACAAATATCCGTTGAGGAAATCGTTGTCCAGGTTACACCCTTGTCAATGGTTTTATAAAATCCAATTGTGTTGTACACATCACAAACTTGTGCAATGGCAATACTGTTGTTTGTGGGATACAACGCAACGGTGGTTCTTCCCAAATGACTTGCATTCGGAATTCCAGAGACGATGGACCAATTCAATCCACCATCAGCAGAACGATACAAACCTTTGTTTGTGGAATTCATGTCACCTGCACCACACATGATCACGGTTGTATCATTAGACAACAAGGCAAGATCCATACAAACAGGAACATTCAACACTTGCACCCAATTTGCACCAGCATCTGTACTCTTGTAAACGCCTTGAGTGGTGGCTGCAAAAACAGTGTTCGGTCGAAGGGGATTGATTACAATTTCCCAAATACATTGTTGTTGTTGATACGACCAATTCAATGCTTGTGTCCATGTTACACCACCATCAACACTTTTGAAAATTCCCATTCCATAAGAACCACGCGTTGTACGATCTGTCAAACCCACTCCATACGAACCGAGATTATATGTTTCCCCTGTTCCGATGTACATCACTTGTGGATTTACAGGATTGATGGCAACAGTGCTCACACCCACAACAGGAAATCCAATCGGAACATACGTCCATGCATTGGTGCCCAATCCGCCAACAGTTGATTTCCATAAACCTCCACCAGCAGAACCCATCCAAATTTTATTTGTGTCAATCGGATCAATCGCAACGCACAAAGATCTTCCTCCAACATTATTCGGTCCAATACTTGTCCAAGTTCCACTCGCAGTCGATTGCTGATTTCCGAAACGCGCAGTATGTTGCAGCATGGCCATTTCATATGCATTCGCAGGAATGTCAGCATTCGGATAAGCACGCGCGCGATTCATCCATTGCATGCCCTCTAAAGCCTCTGTGCGTTCACCCTCTTTTTCTGTGGTGGCAAGTGAAGATGGACGAGTGACAAGTGCTGTTTTTTTACTCGATGAATCAATGTTGTGAAATAACATAACCATTCCGCCCGCAGCAATGGAAAGAAAAAGAATTTGAGATTTTCGCATGTGTGATTTTTTTAGAAGGTGTAAGTTCGCCATTTGAAGTGTTAAAACCAATTTCAAGATTTGGAGCAGTAAATCTTCAGTTTTCAGGAAACACCTCACCTGCTTTCCGTTTCAAGCCTCCCACCCCCAACAATTCTGTTGGGGTTGGGAGGCTTTACACTACAATCAGGGCTATTTTAGACCATCCCAGTTTCAAACAATAAAACACGTAGATCGAGAGAATTTCCGAAAATAAGAATTCCCCCTTGTCCCTAACCCCTCGTCCCTTGTCCCCTTTCATTAACAAACCTTAACCCTTCCATCTTCGTATCACAACACGAAACCAATGAAATCCACGTTATCCCACTATTGACCTCAGCCTCTTTTCTTCTTATATTTGTTCCTCCTTACAAATGAGTGAAAATCAACTTTCCGGAGAATTCAAAGCAGGTAAATTGCTCGAGCAGATCAATTTGCCCGCCGACTTGCGCAAACTTCGAGTTGATCAACTTCCAGAAGTTTCCAAAGAATTACGTCAATATATTATTGATCTCGTTTCAAAAAGAGGTGGACATTTTGGCGCGAGTTTGGGTGTTGTTGAATTAACGGTTGCGCTTCATTATGTTTTTGATACGCCTTACGATCAGTTGGTTTGGGATGTTGGACATCAAGCCTACGGGCACAAGATTCTTACTGGTCGCAGAAAAGTTTTTCATACCAACAGAATTTACAAAGGCATTTCCGGTTTTCCAAAACGCAGTGAAAGCGAATATGATTCATTTGGAGTGGGACATTCTTCCACCTCCATTTCTGCCGCACTTGGAATGGCCGTTGCTGCAAATCGCAACAAGGAAAATCGTCAGGTTGTTGCCATAATCGGTGATGGCGCCATGACCGCAGGAATGGCATTCGAAGGGTTGAATCATGCGGGAATTGAAAAAAGCAATTTATTGGTTGTATTAAATGACAACTGCATGAGTATCGATCCGAATGTCGGTGCACTGAAAGAATACTTAAGTGACATTACCACTTCCCATACTTACAATAAGGTAAAAGATGATTTGTGGAAATTGCTTGGCAAGATTTCCAAGTTCGGACCCGATGCGCAGTATATCGCTTCGAAAGTGAGCGATACTTTGAAAGCTGCACTTTTGAAACAAAGCAATCTTTTTGAATCGCTTCAGTTCCGTTATTTCGGTCCTGTAGATGGCCATGATGTGGATCGTTTGGTGAAAGTGATGAATGATTTGAAAGACATTCCCGGTCCGAAAATTCTTCATGTGCTTACCACAAAAGGGAAAGGTTTCAAATTTTCAGAAGAGGGAAATCCAACTTTGTGGCACGCACCAGGGTTGTTTGATAAGACAACTGGTAAAATCATCAAGGCTGTTTCAAACGAACCTCAAGCACCAAAGTATCAGGATGTTTTTGGAAATACCATGGTAGAATTGGCAGAAAAAAACCCGAAGATCATGGGCATTACACCTGCCATGCCTTCTGGATGTTCACTCAACATCATGATGAAAGCAATGCCCGATCGAGCCATCGATGTTGGAATTGCTGAACAACATGCAGTGACTTTTTCCGCAGGTCTTGCCACACAAGGCATGATTCCATTCTGTAATATTTATTCCTCCTTCATGCAACGCGCCTACGACCAAGTGGTGCATGATGTGGCCTTGCAAAACCTTCACGTTGTGTTCTGTTTGGATCGCGGTGGATTGGCAGGCGCTGATGGTCAAACGCATCATGGTGCATTTGACATGGCCTTTTTCCGTTGCATTCCGAATATGGTAGTGAGTGCACCAATGAATGAATCGGAATTGCGAAATTTGATGTTCACCGCACAACTCGAAAAAAATTCATTCCCATTTTCAATACGTTATCCACGCGGACAAGGTGTGATGCCTGAATGGAAAACGCCATTCGAAGAAATTAAAATAGGAACTGGAAGAAAAATTCGCAATGGAAAAGACATTGCAATTCTCACCATTGGTCATCCAGGAAATTTTGTTGTTGAGGCTTGCGCTACATTGAAAAAAGCAGGTGTTGATGCAGCACATTACGATATGCGTTTCGTAAAACCGATTGACGAAAAAATGTTGCACGAGGTTTTTTCAAAATTTGACAAGATAATTACAGTAGAAGATGGATGTATCCAAGGTGGATTCGGTTCAGCTGTAATTGAATTCATGGTTGACAATAATTACAAGGCCGAAGTAAAACGTTTAGGCATTCCTGATAAATGGATTGAACACGGAGAGCAAGCCGAATTGTGGAATGAATGTGGCTTCGATGTTGATGCTATTGTGGCGAAAGCGAAAGAGATGGTGCTGCAAAATCAATTGGAAAGTTTGAAGGTCTGATTTTGTAAGGTTTTTCTAAAATAAACCTCAGCAGCACCTCATGTAAATTCGATTTACATTCTTACTGTTAATTTTTATTTCCTAACTTTCATAAAGCATAACCCATTCGTTATTTTATGAAACGCAAATTTCTCATCCACTGTTTTGCATTTTTATTTACGATCTTTTTTTTAGCAAAAAACAGTTCTGCGCAAAACTTTTTCCCATCAGCAATAACTCCAGGAATAAATGTCGGATATATTTTCGATGCTGGAATTTCTCTTGGGTTGGAAATTAATTATACACCATTTGTTTTTGATTCGGGTCTTGGAAAAACTGCAACTGGAATTTATGCAGGCTTGAATTATTTTCATTCCAAAGGTGAGATTTATAAGGAGACTTGGTATCACACAAAATCCTTCGGAGCAATTGCATTTTCCGATTCGCGTTTTATGTTCAAGGCGGGCATGAGCAGAACTATTTTGCCTTGGGGAAAAAATAAAATGAACAAATTCAAATCCAGAAACCGAAGTATTGATATTGATTTGAGTTATGCGCCACTTGCCAATGGTGCATTCATTGGTTACCGTTTGTATTTCCCCGGCGAGGCTTGTTTTGGTTTGGATATTTCAACGGTGAACATGTTGTATACTTCCTTTCGCTATAATTTCGAACCAAGAATTTTTGATGGGCCTTCAAAAAAATAAATCAACTATTAAAAAAAAGGACCACATTTCTGTAGTCCTTCATTTGCAATCTGTTATTTTTTGTCAGGCTGAGTGTTTTTGTCAACCGAAATATTTCTTTTGAAATAAAAAGTTCTCTGACAAAAATGTATCGAAGTCTGACTATAGTTTCGCCTTTATCTCCACCATTTCATATCCTTCAATAATATCTCCAGTTTCGATGTTATCAAATTTGTCAATGTTCAATCCGCACTCGTAACCAGAAGTAACTTCTTTTACATCATCCTTGAAACGTTTGAGTGAACCGAGGTTTCCATCATGCAATACAATTCCATTTCTAATGATTCGGATTTTTGTATGACGATTGATTTTTCCATCAAGTACATAAGCACCTGCAACAGTTCCGACTTTGGTAATCTTGAACACTTCACGAACTTCAACGTTGCAAGTAATTTTTTCTTCAAATTCTGGCGCCAACATTCCTTCCATAGCAGCCTTGATTTCATCAATCGCTTTGTAAATGATGGAATAAAGTCGGATATCAATTTGTTCGGTCTCTGCCAATTTTTTCGCACTCGCAGAAGGACGAACTTGGAATCCAATGATGATCGCGTTTGAAGCAGAAGCAAGAAGAATATCAGATTCAGAAATGGCACCAACAGATTTATGAATGATGCGAATCTGAATTTTCTCAGTTGAAAGTTTCAATAATGAATCGGCAAGCGCTTCAATGGATCCATCTACGTCACCTTTGATAATGACATTCAATTCTTGGAAATCACCAATAGCAAGACGACGACCAATTTCATCAAGCGTAATGTGTTTTGTAGTACGAATAGATTGTTCACGTTGCAATTGTAAACGACGTGTTGCGATATCACGCGCTTCACGCTCATCTGCCATGATATTAAATTTATCACCCGCTTGTGGCGCTCCACTCAATCCAAGAATTTGAACCGGATAGGAAGGACCAGCTTCTTCAACATCACCGCCACGTTCGTTATGCATCGCTTTTACACGACCAGAATAACAACCAGCAAGTACAACATCGCCAACACGCATCGTTCCGTTTTCTACAAGAACAGTTGCAGTAAATCCACGTCCTTTATCAAGTGTAGATTCAATGATTGTTCCCGTTGCACGCTTATTCGGATTCGCTTTCAATTGTAACATTTCAGCTTCCAACAAAACTTTTTCAAGAAGGTCTTCAATACCCTGCCCTTTCTTTGCAGAAATTTCTTGGCATTGGAATTTACCGCCCCATTCTTCGACAAGAATATTCATCGCAGAAAGTGCTTCACGTATTTTATCAGGATTTGCACCTGGCTTATCAATTTTATTTATCGCGAATACTAGTGGTACACCAGCAGCTTGTGCGTGGTTAATCGCCTCTACAGTTTGTGGCATGACACTATCGTCAGCTGCAACAACAATAATTGCAATATCTGTTACCTGCGCACCACGTGCACGCATAGCGGTAAACGCTTCGTGACCCGGAGTGTCAAGGAATGTAATGTGTTTTCCGTTTTCAAGTTGAACATTGTATGCACCAATATGCTGGGTAATTCCACCGGCTTCACCAGCAATTACATTTGCTTTACGTACATAATCCAGCAAGGATGTTTTTCCATGATCGACGTGACCCATCACCGTAACAATTGGTGAGCGATCCAAAAGATCTTCCGGTTTATCTTCTTCCTCAACAATGGATTCTTGAACTTCAACACTTACAAATTCAACTTTAAATCCGAATTCTTCAGCGAGAATGGCAATTGTTTCAGCATCCAAACGTTGGTTGATAGAAACAAAAAGACCGATTGTCATGCAGGTAGAAATAATCTGCGTAACAGGTACATTCATCATTGTTGCAAGCTGATTCGCAGTAACGAATTCAGTTACCTTAAGAATTCCTTTTTCAATTTCCTTATCAGCAGCTTCTTTTTCAATTCGCTGAGAAACTTGTTCACGTTTATCACGACGGTATTTGGAGGCTTTTGATTTTCCTGCACCGCTTAATCGTGCGAGTGTTTCCTTGATTTGTTTCTGAACTTCTTCTTCTGTTAGTTCAGCTTTCGGCGCACGTGGAGTGGCAACAAGTTTTCTGTTGCCTGCAATGTGACCTCCAGTACCTGGACCACGGTTCCCAGGCGCTTGTGCACCAGGTGCGTTATTTACCGGTCCGCCTTCTTTACGGATGCGGCGGCGTTTTCTTTTCTTAGCTGCTTCGAATTCAGCAGATGAAGATGCAACAGGTTTTTTCTTGTCTTCCTTAACAGGCAATTCAATCTTGCCCATGATTTTCGGACCTTCCAATTTCTCGACACTGCGACGATAAAGTACTTCTTCTGGTTTATCAGGAATTACTTCCGGAACTGGTACTTCAATGACAGGTGCTGGAACTTCAACCACAGGTGCTGGAACTTCGACCACAGGTACTGGGACTTCGACCACAGGCACAGGCACAGGCACAGACACTGGAACTTCAACTACAGGTACAGATACTTTTTTCTCAGGTTCTGGTTCTGGAGCAGGCTCTTCAACTTTCTTTTTCTTCGCTTTCGTTTTTGCTGGCTCAAGATCAATTTTCGAAATGACTTTCAGATTTACTTTGGACTCTGCTTTTACTCTGACAACTTCCTCTTCCTGTTTCTCAACGACTTTCTTTGGTTTTTCCTTCTCAGGAGTCGGTGCTGTTTTTGAGGTGGTCGAATTCATGTCCTTAATGAGGACCTCCTCCTGATCACGCTCAATTGCTCTTTGCTGCGCTTTTGTACTTACCTCTTCCGGCATTTCTACCGTCTCTTTTTTTGTTCTGGTTGAAAGGCCTACAAGCTTTGATTCTTTCTTCTCCTCACGGTCTTGCGCAAATTCTTTCAGAAGGAGACTGTATTGCTCCTCCGATATTTTTCCATTAGGATTCCGGTCGGTCTTTTGTCCTTTTTCCTCGAGATAATCCCAAAGACGTGCAAGCGAGACATTAAATTCTCCCTTGACTTTACTGATCCGGATTTTATTTTCTGATTCTGCCATATACTGCTTGCCTCCCCGGCTAAGCTTTTACAAAGTTCGCAAAAACAATGCGGAATACGAATTATGTATTCCGCATTATTTTCGTTATTCAAATTCAGTGCGAAGGATACGTTTTACCTCTTTTACTGTTTCTTCTTCAAGGTCGGTACGCTTAACAAGTTCTTCATCGCTCAGTTCAAGTACAGCTTTCGCAGTATCACAACCAACAGATTTGAATTCGTCAATGATCCATTGTTCAATTTCATCCGAGAATTCATCGAGTGTAACATCCTCCACATCTTCATCGGTATCACGATAGACATCAATTTCATAACCTGTCAAACGACCAGCCAAACGAATGTTGTGTCCACCTTTTCCAATTGCCAGAGAAACCTGATCTGGTTTCAAATAAACTTCAGCACGTTTGTTTTCTTCATCCAGTTTTACAGAAGTGATTTTCGCTGGACTGAGTGCGCGTGAAATAAGCAGTTGTGAATTTGCTGTGTAATTAATTACGTCGATATTTTCATTTCGCAACTCACGAACGATACCATGGATACGAGATCCTTTCATTCCTACACAAGCTCCAACGGGATCAATACGATCATCATAAGATTCAACTGCAACTTTTGCACGTTCACCTGGTTCACGAACAATTTTCTTAACCGTTATAAGTCCATCATAAATTTCAGGCACTTCCATTTCGAATAATTTCTCGAGGAAGGAAGGAGCTGTACGAGACAAAATAATTACGGGAGAATTGTTGCGCATGTCCACTTTCAAAACAACAGCACGAACCGCATCTCCTTTTTTGAAAAAATCTCCAGGAATCTGTTCTACTTTAGGAAGGATCAATTCATTTCCCTCATCATCGAGAACAAGTGTTTCTTTTTTCCATACCTGGTAAACTTCACCAGTGATCACATCGCCAACACGCTCTTTGTATTTGCGATACAGCGCATCTTTTTCAAGATCAAGAACACGAGACACTAGATTCTGACGAATAGCAAGAACAGCACGACGACCGAAATCATCAAGCAAAATACGATCAGTTACCTGCTCGCCTATTTCAAAATCGGGTTCGATTTTCTTTGCATTTGCAAGACTGATATGTTTGTTTTCATCGTAATCAAAACTATCATCAGCGAATTCATCGTCAACAATTTCCCGGTTACGCCAGATTTCCAAGTCACCACGTTCAGGGTTAACAATGAAATCGAAATTTTCATCGCTGCCGTATTTTTTACGGATCATGCTGCGGAAAACGTCTTCCAAAATGCTCATAAGCATTGCACGGTCGATGTTTTTTGTCTCTTTGAATTCCGAAAAGGATTCGATGAGGTTTATATTTTCCATTTTTATCGAGTTGTAAGTCGTTTTTCTATCTTAAAATTGAAATCAGAATTTGATAATGATTTTTGTTTCTTTTATTTTTTCAAAAGGAAGGTTCAACCGTTTTGTCACCAATTGTTTTCCCTTTTTCCCTTCGATTTTTTCTTTTGAAGATTGTTCTAATTCTATTTCCTTTTCATTTACTGCAACTAATTTACCTTCTGTTTTTTTTCCTTCAAAAAACTTTATCTCCACCTCTCGTCCGAGATATTTTTGATACTGTTGAAGCACCTTAAAAGGTTGATCGAGACCCGGTGAACTTACTTCAAGTTCAAAATCTTCAGCTTCACGATCAAGTTGGTTTTCAATAAACCTACTCACACTAACACATTCCTGAATGGATACGCCTTGAAAATTATCAATCGTAACCCGAATTTTATTCGTGGGGCTAATTATGACATCTACCAGGAAACTTTCGTTTTCTCGTAGCTTATTTTCAGCGATTTCGCGTATGAGTGCCGTGCTAATCATGACAAAAAAACAGGGGACTAAGCGTCCCCTGATCTGATCCTTCTTTTATAACAGGAGGCAAATATAAGACTAAGAAAGCAAAAAAACAAGCAGAACTGAAACAACCTTTTTTTCAAATCATCGTAAAAAGAATTGGTAGACTGCCGTTTTGTACTAGGCAAAAGCACTTTATATTAACCCCATTTGTTCGGTCAAAAGGCAATAAATTCGAAAAATCATTATTATGATGACAAAAACGACTTTAATGCGCATGCGTGGGGTTCAAATCATCAAACCAACCGCACTTCTTTTTCTCCTTTTGCAAGGACAACAGGCTATGGCACAACAAACACCAGCCAAGTCAAGCGATGGGATTTCTTTGCTTGAAATACTCGGTTATGTTGGTATGATTGTCGGTGTTATCCTGCTTGCATGGTTTATTGGTGCGGCACAAAGCAAAGGGTCTTCAAAAGTTTCTGCAAATCATGACGGTTCGCAAAGGCCGCAAAAACATTTTGACCACCCGCATGACCCCCACTTCAGAAAATTAAAAAAGAAAACTTCTTAAGAGAAAGGTGCATTTTTAAATGAAAAAATCCCATCCCGAATAAATCGAGATGGGATTTCTAATGCAGTAAGTTCTACTGGACCTTTGCTCCATTCTTGTATTTTATTTCTGAAAGCACACTTCCGTTCAGATCATAATAAGTCCAAGTGCCATTTGGTTTACTTACATATCGAATCTTGTAAACCTTCTTGCCATTTGCTTTGGTCAATAAGTATTCTTTCTCCTTATAAATTTTGTTGTAGGTCACACTTTGTTTCTTGGTGCTCTCATAATAATTTACAGTCTTTCCGGAAAGTTTTCCCAACTGATAATTCGTCTCCGTTTTCAATGCGCCGGTTTCATAATAATACAACCACTTTCCATCTGCCTTGTCCAGATGATAACTCCCTGCTTCATCAACATAACCGGTTTCATAATAGGAAATCCATTTTCCTTCCTTCAAGCCCATTTTGAATTTTCCCTGCTGATGAACCTTTCCATTTTTCCACCAAAATTGCCACGCGCCATCCTTCACACCATTTGCATATTTTCCAGCATAATTTGGCTTGCCATTATCATAATATCCTTTCCAATCTGCAACCATCAATCCCAATTTGAAACTTCCTTCATCTTTTAATTGTCCATTGTCATACCAAGAAGACCACGCGCCATTTTCCTTATTGTCAATGTAAATTCCTTCTTGCAATTTTTGTCCGTTTTCAAAATAGAAAGTCCATGAACCATTTTTCATTCCATTTTTGAACGGCCCCGTTTTATATAATTGTGCATTCGGATACCAGAAAATCCAGGTGCTGTCTTCTTTATCATCCTTGTACCAACCGTCCATTTGTTTTTGCTTGCTATCTGCAAACCAATATTGCCAATGACCATTTCTTTTATCATTGAGAAACTCACCTTTCATGTCAATGTTGCCATCTGCTTTGTACCAAGTCCACAAACCTGTTTTCTGATCATTTAAATATTGTCCTTCAATTGATTTTTTTCCGTCTTCATACCAATGAATTGACTGTCCATTCTTTTTCCCATTCTTAAAATCATCTTTGAAATCAGTTTTTCCAGAAGGTGCATAAAAAGTCCAAGTGCTGTCTTTCAAACCATCGCGATAAATTCCTTCGCCACGTTCTTTTCCACTTTCATAAGTGAGAATCATTTTACCATAACCATTCTTGATTACCTGCTTTCCATCCTCCGCCCACAACTCCCACATGTATTCAATTCCATTCTTGTATTCCATTTCATCAAGAGGCTTTCCATTTTCATAATAATCCTTCCATCTTGCAGATTTTTTTCCATCTGAATATTCACCTTCCTCTTTTTTATTCCCATTTGAATACCACGTAATATATTTCCCATTCAATGTATCATTCACAAAATATTCATCGGCAATTTGTTTCCCATTTTCTTGCCAATATTGACAATGTCCATTCTTTTTCGACGACCATTTGTAATTCTTGAATTGAATCTGATATTGTTCAACGCTGTTGATTTTTCCGTTTTCGAAATAGGAAGTCCAAGTACTATCCGGAAGATCTTCAACAAATTTGCACGTCAAATAGAGTTTCCCGTTTTTATACCAATAGGAGGCTGGTCCACTTTTTTTTCCTTCAAAATATCTTTCTTCACCTTTCTTATTTCCCTCTGCAAAATAAAAAGTCCAAATGCTATCCTGCTTACCATTTTTATACGCCCCAGAATGGTCCAACTTCCCCTCTTGAGAATAATAATATGCTTTCCCCTCCAATTTTCCGTCAACGAGAAACTCTTCACTTTTCTTATGTTTCTTTTGCTCATCCCAATATTCAATTTTCTTTATTGGTTTGGAAGGAGCGGCTTTAGGCGCAGGAACTTTTTTGCCTTTCCCATTTCCAGTTGTATTGGGAATGGTGGATTGTGCTAAAGACAAAACGGAAATGAACATCAAAATAATTGGAAGAATTCGCTTCATGGTATGATAACGGAAAATGTGAGTGATTTAGTTTTCAAAACTATCAGAAAAAAAGGGACGAGGGACATGGGACATGTGACGAGATATTAACTATGTTGTGAAGAAAGGGACGAGGGACATGGAACAAGGGATGATCTAATTATTTTCTCTAGTCCCAAGCCCCGTGTCCCGTGCGCCTTTTTCAAGAACGCAATTTCTCAATTTGGTTACAAATTTCATTTGCAGCATGCAGAACTTCATCATCAGTTGAATCTTTTCCCAATGAAATTCGAATTGAAGAATAAGCTTCTGACTCAGAAAGTCCCATTGCTTTTAGAACGTGTGAAGGTTCTGGCAATGCAGACGTACATGCAGAGCCTGTGGAAAAAGCGAGGAGGGGTAATTTTGCAATGAGTGTGTCTGCCTTTATTCCACCAATGGAAACATTGCAGGTATTTGGTAATCGATTACGAATGCTTCCGTTGACAAAAACATTTTCTAATGCAGTCAATTTCCATTCAAACTTTGTCCTCCATGTTGATAATTTCTGTGCATTGTCCCACCATTCATTAGCGGCAAATTCTGCTGCACTTCCCAAACCCACAATTCCTGGAACATTGAGTGTGCCTGATCGCAATCCGCGCTCATGCCCGCCTCCGTGCATTTGTGAAATCAATGTTACTCGTGGATTTTTTCTTCGAACAAATAAGGCACCTGCGCCTTTTGGTCCATAAATTTTGTGAGCGGAAATGCAACACATATCTATTCCCAATTCCTGCACATCCACTTTCATTTTACCGAATGCCTGTGTTGTGTCGCAGAAAAAAATGGAATTGTTGGCGTGTGTAATTTCAGAAAGATTTGCAATGTCTTGGATGGTTCCTGTTTCATTATTTGCCAACATGATTGCAACAAGTATGGTATCCGGACGAATATTTTTTTTCAAGGATTCAGGATCAATAATTCCTTCGCGATCAACATCGAGATAAGTGATTTCTGCACCCAAACCTTTCAAAGCAACACACGTATCCAAAACTGTTTTATGTTCTGTTTTTGCTGTGATAATATGCTTCCCCTTCAAATGATACGCAGAAAAAACTCCCTTCAATGCAAGATTAATCGCTTCTGTTGATCCCGATGTGAAAATGATTTCTTGCGCTTCCGCATTGATCAAATGCGCGATTTTTTCACGTGCATCAGTAATTGCCTGCTCTGCAATCCAACCAAAACTATGTGTGCGACTCGAAGCATTTCCAAAGTGTTGTGAAAAATACGGCAGCATCGTTTCCAACACTCGAACATCAACAGGAGTTGTTGCGTTATAATCAAGATAAATTGGCGAGGAGGACATGCTGCAAAGTTAGCCACAGATTTCGCAGGTTTTTCACGGATTTTTACCTCCGCTTTCTTTGATAAGAAGATATTCAATTTCAAGCTGCATGAATCTGGGCAATCTGTGGCAAAAAAAGAAGGGCACCATCTCCCGTTGGCGCCCTTCCGGGTTATCCCCCCAAACACAAAACACAGGGGGAGATTTGTAAAAACAATCTTTTGTCTATTGTTTATGCGTAACGATCATTTTACAATTTTGAATTTGACCGCCAAGATTAATCTGCACAAAATATGTTCCAGGTAAAATTCCCTGCGTATCGATTTGTTTAATTTGTTTTCCACTTGCATAGTGTTCCTTTCCAAAATCTGAAACCACACGACCAACAATATCAAAAACGGATATCTGAACATTCCCCTCCTGCGTCATTGTAAAAGAAATATTCACGTTTTCATCACACGGATTAGGTGCAATGTTCAAGGAAGAAAATGAATTAGAATTTTCTGTAATGCCCGAAACATTTGTAACGGTGATATTATGACAAGTTGAATCACAGAAACCTTGTAAAGGATCATAGGCAATCAGACAAACTTGATACGTTCCAATTGCGCTATAAGCATTGGACGGATATTGCTGTGTAGAAGAATTATTATCACCAAAATCCCAATAATAAACACCACTATTCCCAAGCGTTGACGTGTTGATGAAGAAAATATACCCAACTGAATCTACAGTAGTAAAATCAGCTGAACACACACTCGTGATGTTTGTTGAATGACCAATGGAATCACAACAATAAGCGCAAAGACTGTCGCCAAGCCCAAGCGTAATCCAATAGGTTCCCACATTGGAATACACGTGGTTAAAAGGATTTGAAGTTGCCGCATACCAATTTGAATTATCACCGAAATTCCAGTAGGCTTGCGTATAATTTCCGAGTGAAGTATTATTCACAGTAACTGTAGCTCCATTTGTTGATTGCGTGAATGAAGCAATACAATTCGATTGTGCCTGAATGCCGAATGCGGGTGTCAGCAAATACAAGAAGAGAAATAAACGTAATGTTTTCATAGGTGATTTTTTTACAAAACAAAGATGCTCCAATTTTTAAATAACAAAAAAATGAATTGCTTCTTTTCTTACGCATTCAAATTGGCAATAATTCGGATAGAAAGCATTTACCTTTGCATTCCATTAAATTTTTTTTGTGTCAGAAAGCCGACGGAATTTTTTTCTTCTTCATCTAATCGTATTTATCTGGGGTTGGACCGCCATTCTTGGAAAGATCATCACGCTACCTGCTGAAAAACTGGTCTGGTTACGTCTTCCAATTGCAATGGCAGGCATTTTTGCTTACCTGCTCATTAGAAAAAAACCGATCCTTGCATCTCCGAAAAATGTCGTGAAATATCTTGCCGTTGGATTAATTGTCGCGCTTCATTGGATTTGTTTTTATAGTGCAATCAAGGAAAGCAATGTTTCCATCACGCTCGCCTGTTTTTCGATTGGCTCACTCTTCACGGCTTTCATAGAACCGCTTTTTTTGAAAAGAAAAATTCGATTGTATGAAATTGTTTTCGGATTGATGGTCGTTGCTGCATTGCTCATGATTTTTCATGTTGAGTCACATTACAAATGGGGGATTTTCCTTGCCGTCATGGCTGCATTTACCTCTTCCATCTTCGGTGTGCTAAACGGATTCATGGTGCAACGCGGACACAATGGAACTCACATTTCACTCTATGAAATGCTCGGTGGTTTTTTGGGCATGAGCATTTTTGTGCTCATCGTAAAACCGTGGGATGGTGCATGGATAGAAATGTCAGGACACGATTTGTTTTATTTAATCGTACTGGGAATTGCAGCAACGGCCGTTCCATTTTTAATCAGTTTGCACATTCTAAAAACCATTTCACCTTACACCGTTTCATTAACACTAAATCTCGAAACGCTTTACGGAATAATTTTCGCCTATTTTATTTTTCACGAAAACAAGGAATTGACAGGAACATTTTACATCGGCGCCGCAATAATTTTGTCCACCGTTTTTCTGAATGCCTACATGAAAATGAGAAAGACATGAAATTATTTGTCAGATAACTTTTTTTAATCTGTAATCTATAATCATATGGGCGTGCCCCTCGAAACTCGGGTCGGCTTTCGGCAGTCGCTTTTTTGTGAAAAACACAAAAGCACGAAGGACTTAAGTTATTAAGGATATTAATTGGGAAAACAACAAAACAAACCACTAAAACAAACCACTAACTTTGTAAGATGAATTCCTTTCCGCCATATTGCAATTCTCTCACTTCATATTCTCGTTGGAAAACACGCGTGGTAACTCTTGGTGATGTTCCTCTAGGAGGAGACAATCCCATTCGCTTACAATCAATGACCACAACCGATACGCTCAATACAATAGCAACGGTTGAACAATCCATTCGCATGATTGATGCGGGTTGCGAATATGTACGCATCACTGCGCCGAGCATGAACGAAGCACAGAATTTGGAAAACATCAAAAAGGAATTGCGCAAGCGCGGCTACAATACACCACTCATTGCCGACATTCATTTCACTCCCAACGCTGCTGAATTGGCTGCGCGCATTGTGGAAAAAGTGAGAGTGAATCCGGGAAATTACGCCGACAGAAAAAAATTCGAACACATCGATTACACCGATTCCACTTACGATTCAGAATTGTTGAGAATCCGTGAACGTTTTATTCCATTGATAAAAATCTGCAAAGAGTATGGAACGGCCATGCGCATCGGAACCAATCACGGTTCACTCAGCGATCGCATTTTGAGTCGCTACGGCGATACGCCATTGGGAATGGTGGAATCGGCAATGGAATTCTTGCGCATATGTGAGGAGGAGAATTACCACAACATTGTGTTGTCCATGAAAGCAAGCAACACACAAGTAATGGTGCAAGCCTATCGTCTGCTCGTGCAAAACATGATGCACGCGGGAATGAATTATCCATTGCACCTCGGTGTAACAGAAGCGGGCGATGGTGAAGATGGAAGAATAAAATCGGCAGTGGGAATTGGAACATTGTTGGAAGATGGCTTGGGCGATACCGTTCGTGTTTCATTGACAGAAGATCCTGAATTTGAAATTCCTGTGGCAAAACAATTGGTGAATCGATATGCAAACAGAAAAAATCACTCGCCCATTCCTGAAATAAAAACAGAGCAAGGAAAAATAGTTCTTCCTTATTCTCCTTATGAATACAAGCGTAGGAATACAGTTGCCGTTGGAAACATTGGTGGCACAAATGTTCCTAGAGTCGTTGCAGATTTTTCCAATAAAAAAGAAATCACACCGGCTTCTTTATTTGCCGTTGGAAATAATTATTCAGTCCCGAATGACAAATGGAATCTTAGCGACCAAGCTTGCGATTATGTATATGCAGGTGATTTGGATGTGAGTTTTGAGATTCCGGGTACGCTTGGAATAATTGTTGATTCAGAAAAATGGAGTTTGTTAAATAACACAACTCGTCGCTATCCGATTTTTTCAGGCAATGATTATTTTGATTCGAAAAAAATATCCACCGAACTGAATTTCATTTCAGTTGAAATAAAAACACTGTCCCTTGAATTCATCGAAAAACTAAAAGAAGAAAAAACAATTGTTTTGGTTTTGAAAACCAGCAATGAACACGCCATGCCAGAAGAACGCAGAGCCTTTATTTCATTGATGGAAAACAATTGCACAACACCAGTCATCATCAATCGAAAATACGAAGGCGTGGTTGAAAATAATTTTCTTCTTTGTTCCGCAACAGATCTCGGCGCCTTGTTTCTCGAAGGAATGGGCGATGGCATTTGGATTTCCGCGAATGAAAATGTCAATATGAAAAGTGTGAACTCCACATCATTCGGAATTCTTCAGGCAACGCGCACGCGCATTTCAAAAACAGAATATATTTCCTGTCCGTCCTGCGGAAGAACACTTTTTGATTTGCAGGAAACCACCAATAAAATCCGTCAACGCACGGAACATTTGAAAGGCGTGAAAATTGGAATTATGGGTTGTATCGTAAATGGTCCAGGAGAAATGGCGGATGCGGATTATGGATATGTGGGAACGGGTCCAGGGAAAATCACATTATACAAAGGGAAAGAAGTGGTGCAGAAAAATATTGATGAGAAAGAAGCCGTTGATGCACTTATTGAATTGATTCGCGTACATGGCGACTGGGTGGAGAAAACGAATTAAGAAATTTATTCCATCACGCTATGCAACTTCACATAAAAAAGAGTCCCTCGTTTCCAGGGGACTCTTTTCATTTTCAATTTTGAAATTTATTTCTGAACAGAAATCTTTTGCGTTTTCTGTTCTCCATTTGCAATGATGTGCAAAAGATACAATCCTGATGCCTGTGTGTCAAGACTGATTTGTTTTACAAATCCAGAATGAACGTTATTATCTACTGAAGAATAAACAACTCTTCCTTGCATATCCGTTACTACAAGAGTAAGATCACCAAGGT
>CAIQQJ010000034.1 GCA_903873905.1 uncultured Flavobacteriales bacterium | reverse complement strand
TTGGAAAGTGGAGAAAGCCTTGATAAGTTGAAACAAAAACCTGCGAAATCTGCGAAATCTGTGGCTACATTTGGCTTATGCTGAAAAAAGGAGACCCTAAACTTATTCGTGCTTGGACATTTTATGACTGGGCAAATTCTGTTTATCCGCTTGTCATTACTTCTGCCATTTTTCCGAGTTATTATGATGCCATTACTTCAACTAAAGATGCTGTGACTGGTGAAATATTGAGTGATAAAGTGAGTGCGTTTGGAGGCATTTTTCCCAATGAAGATATTTATTCTTACGTGTATGCTTTCGCTTTGTTCCTTGTTGTTTTGTCAGCTCCAATTCTTTCTGGCATTGCGGATTATGTAGGTAACAAAAAACGCTTTCTCCAATTTTTCTGTTTTCTCGGATCTATTTCCTGCATGTGTCTTTTCTTTTTCTCAAAAGAGCATATCGAATGGAGCTTTATTCCTTTCATTACTGCGACAATTGGTTTTTGGGGAAGCTTGGTGTTTTACAATTCCTATTTGCCGGAAATTGCAAGTCCAGAAAATCAGGATAAGGTGAGTGCAAAAGGTTTTGCAAGGGGATATTTTGGAAGCTCACTTTTATTGATCATTTGTTTGGTGTGTATTATAGTTTTTAAAATGCCAGCAAAATATTCCTTCCTGCTGGTCGGCATTTGGTGGATGGGATTTGCACAAATTACTTTTTTTGCTTTGCCAACATTAAGTCACAAAGCACATGGTGAGAATAAGGGTTTGTTTACAAAAGGTTTCAAGGAACTCTTCGTGGTTTTCAAAGATGTGTTGACAAGAAAAACTTTGCGTCGGTTTCTTGGTTCCTACTTTTTTTATAACATGGGTTTGCAAACAATTCTTGTCATGGCTGTGTTGTTTGCACGTAAGGAAATTCAATGGGGCAAACCGGGACAATCTCATTTGGAAGTAGAAGCAATTAAGACGAATTCACTTATCATTAGCATTCTCCTCATCCAGTTTCTTGGAATTGCAGGTGCTTATATTTTTTCCTGGCTCTCGCGAAAAATCGGAAACATAAAAGCTTTGGGAACTTCCATCTTTATTTGGATTTTTGTTTGCATTTTCACTTATTCAGTTGCGCATTATCCCATTCACTTTTATATTGTTGCGGCAAGTGTCGGATTGGTGATGGGCGGTGCACAGTCTTTGTCACGCTCTACATATTCCAAATATCTTCCAGAAACCGATGACAACGCGAGTTATTTCAGTTTTTATGATGTGATGGAAAAATTGGGAATGATTATCGGAACCGTTTCATTCGGATTAATCGGACAAATGACAGGAGGGATGAGAAATTCGATTCTCGTGCTAATTGCTTTTTTTGTCATTGGATTCCTTTTGTTGCTTCGAGTTCCAAAATCAAATACTGTGCATTAATCAATTGTCTGTAAATTTGCACTGACAACAGATTACTGACCACTGACCACTGACCGCAGACAACTGACAACTGACAACTGACTACTGATTACTGACTATGATTGTCGATTTATTTATTCCCTGTTTTGTTGATCAGTTCTATCCTGAAACTGCACTCAACATGATTAAAGTTTTGGAGCGTGTGGGTTGTGGTGTGAATTACAATCACGAACAAACTTGTTGCGGTCAGCCTGCTTTTAATTCTGGATATTTTGATTCTTGCAAGGAAGTGGGGGAGAAGTTCATCAATGAATTTCAGAATGACCGTTATATCGTTTCTCCTTCTGCATCTTGTCCAGGATTTGTCAAGAATTATTATGGGGAAATGTTTCACAATTCCGCCTTGCACAATCAGAATAAACAAGTGCAGAAAAATCTTTTCGAATTTTCCGATTTTCTCGTGAACATTTTGAAGATAACAGATCTCGGTGCGAGATTGGATGGTGTTGCAACTTTTCATGATTCTTGCAGCGGATTGCGGGAATACGGAATTCATCGGGAGCCAAGAGTTTTACTTTCCAAAGTGCGTGGATTGGAATTGCGTGAAATGAAAGACACTGAAGTGTGTTGTGGATTTGGAGGAATGTTTTCCACGAAATACGAAGGAGTTGCTGTGGGAATGGCTGAACAGAAAATTAAAAATGCGGAAGACGTTGGAGCGGATATTATTATTTCAACAGATCTTTCTTGTTTGCTTCACTTGGATGGCTTCATCAAGAAAGAAAATAAGAATATTCGTGTGATGCATTTGGTAGATGCGCTGGTACAAGGATGGGAGTAGAAATTTTGTCCGTAGGACCCCTACGGGGAATTTTGAATTCTAAATTTTGAATTCCTCTGTGATCACTGCGCCTCTGCGAGAAAATTTGTGGTATGTGTAAAAAACTTAGAAGGATGTCTTACTACCTTTTACCTACTATTTATTACCGCGCAATTATATAATTCTTATACTCCCCAATCCTCACTCCAAAAGTTTTTTCCACGAACATTAAAAAACGCATTTTCATTCCCCACTTTTTCTTCGTCGGATCAAAATCAAATTTCCAGTTTTGTTGTTGAATGCGTTCCAGCATGACTTGCGGATGCGTTCCTGAAAATTTCGCGAGTGAATCGATTTGGGAATAATCAAATTCTTTTACCACTGGAATGTTTTCTTTCATCCATTGGTCATCGTGCCACATTTTGTGAAATGATTCCTGTTTCGCTTGCATGGCTTGCGGTGGTTTGACCCAGCCGTAGTGATAGACGAATGCGTTAATGGGTTTGACGTGCAATTTTGTATTGTCTCTTTTTCGAAAACCTTGTGCGTCCTTATAAGAGCGTATTTCCGAGTTTTTCCTTACAACACGGATTTCTTTTCGATACCATTTTCTGGAATCACCAATGAAATCGTAAGAACCATAAAAGTGCGTGTAATCGAAAAGCAATCCTTCAACACTTTTATCATCTTTCCATTTTTGCATTCCATCTTTTATTACCGGAAGATATTTTTCATGAATCACTTCGTCGCCCTGAATGTAAAAACACCAATCTGCTTTTTCTGAAATGGCATCGTAAGCTTTGTTGGTTTCATCCGCCAAAACTTTTCCGCCTTCACGCAACGAATCGTCCCAAATGGTTTCAATGATTTTTATTTTCGGATCATTGATGGATTTTATCAATTGCAAAGTTTCATCTTCCGATTTCCCGACAGCAACGATTACCTCATCACACAATGGAAGAATGGATTTTATCGCCTCGACAATCGGATAATCGAATTTGATGGCATTGCGAACGAGGGTAAATCCTGAAATGAACATTATTTGAAAATTCGAAGATTTGAAATTTGATGATTCGATTTTGGCCACGAAGGCACAAAGGCACGAAGGACTTATTAAATTCCTGTAAAGTTTTGCGGAGAAATATTTTTCAATTCTGATTTTATTTTCTCAGAAACATTTAGCGTGTCAATGAAATTATGAATCGAAGCTTTTGTAATGGTTGCATTTCCCCTTGTCAATTCTTTCAATGCTTCATATGGCTTTGGATATCCTTCTCTTCGCAAAATAGTTTGAATTGCTTCTGCAACAACCGCCCAATTATCTTCGAGATCTTTTTCCAAAACGGATTCATTGAGAATTAATTTGCCCAAACCTTTTTGCAATGATTTCAAAGCGATCAGCGTATGTGCAATTGGCACTCCAATATTTCTCAATACAGTTGAATCGGTCAAGTCTCTTTGCAATCTTGAAATCGGAAGTTTCGCACTGAGGTGTTCGAAGATGGCATTCGCGAAACCGAAATTTCCTTCTGCATTTTCAAAATCAATCGGATTCACTTTATGTGGCATCGCGGAAGAACCGATTTCGCCGTCCTTGATTTTTTGTTTGAAATAATTGACAGAAATATAGGCCCAGAAATCGCGACTCATGTCAATGAGAATTGTGTTGATGCGTTTTAATCCGTCGAAATACGCAGCGAGATTATCGTAGTGTTCGATTTGAGTTGTTGGATTCGAACGTTTCAGACCAAAAGAAGAAATGAATTGATCAGCAAATGATTTCCAATCAATTTCCGGATATGCAACGTGATGTGCATTGAAATTTCCAGTTGCTCCACCAAACTTTGCACTGAATGGAATTTGTTCCAACAAACGCATTTGCTCTTTCAATCGTTCAGAAAAAACACGAATTTCTTTTCCAAGTCGAGTAGGTGATGCTGCTTGTCCGTGTGTGCGTGCGAGCATTGGAATGTTTTCCCATGCACTTGCCTTTTGTTCCAAATCGTTAATGACGGAAAGCAATAGAGGTTTCAAAACATTTTCATGTGCTTCTTTCAACAATAAGGGAGTCGCGGTATTATTGATATCCTGTGACGTCAATCCGAAATGAACGAATTCTTTGAACGCTTCTAATTTCAAGGCGTCAAATTTTTCTTTCATTACATATTCCACTGCCTTCACATCATGATTGGTGGTTTTCTCGATTTCCTTCACGCGTGATGTATCTGCAGAAGTAAATTCCTGATAAAGATTTTTGCGAAGTGTTGGAAAAACGGAAGATGGAACTTCTTTCAACTGCGGAAGTGGCAATTGACATAAAGCGATAAAGTATTCAGTTTCCACACGCAAACGATATCGAATCAGTGCCCCTTCTGAAAAATAGGCCGCCAGTTCTTCCGTTTGTTTAGCGTAACGACCATCTACAGGAGAAATGGCCCACAAGGAATCGATTGTCATAATATAAATTCAGAATACGAAGTTAACAAGAAACAGGCTTTCACAGCAGTGGATCCTCTCTTAACCGAGCTCTGTGGATAAAAGCCAATGACAATTCCAATCCGTAACTGATGGAATATTATCTTCGCTAGATAAACTGACCCTATCCGCATCATTTTTTATGAGTGAACAAGTCATTCTTGTAGATTCCCGAAATCGCGAATTGGGTGTGATGGATAAAACCGAAGCACATCGACTCGGGAAATTACATCGTGCACTTTCGATTTTTATTTTTAATTCCAAAGGGGAATTACTCTTGCATCGGCGTGCAATGGGAAAATACCACTCTTCTGGTTTGTGGTCCAACACTTGTTGTTCGCATCCTCGTCCTGCAGAAAATGTGGCTGATGCTGCTGTGAGAAGATTGAAAGAGGAAATGGGAATGAAGGTGGAGATGAAAGAACTTTTCAGTTTTATTTATAAGGCGGAACTTGAAAATGGATTGTATGAACACGAAGCTGATCATGTTTTTGTTGGGAAATCCGATGAAAATCCAAATCCTGATCCGAATGAAGTGATGGAATGGAAATGGATGAATACTGACTCCATTTCAGATGACATCGACGCTAATCCGAATAATTATTCCGTTTGGTTTCAGCTTATTTTCAAGGATGTTGTGAGAAGAGTGAAGGAAAGTGTGTAAGAGAAAGATTTCCAATTTGGTAATTTCAAATTTCCAATTGAATTTCTGAAAAATTATTCCTTAATTATTTTTTTGCAAAGCACTTCATTATCTTTTGTCAGCACTCTTACAAAATAAATTCCACTTGGGTAGCTGCTCATTTGTAAAGAGGTTTGTGTATCCCGAAGTTTTTCTGAAAAAATCATTTGTCCAATGGAATTGTAAATGAAAACTTCTGTGGCATTTTTAATTTCACGGGTGTTGATGTTTAAAATTCCATTTGTAGGATTTGGAAAAATTTCAATTCCATTTTGATTTGTATTTTCATCGCCTATTCCTCCTGGGACATTCAAACAAATAATGGTTGCGGTTGGATATGCAATACTGTCGAACACAGTTCCAATTCCTATTATTAAAGTATCGGATGTTTCTGTAAATGATAAAGTGCTATCGCGAATAGTTGGGCTTGTTACAAATGGCATTGTTGGCCAATCATTGCAACCCGATGATCCTGTATTGTCTGTTTTGATAAGCCAGCCGTCATAATAACCACCAATTCCTGCTGTTATTCCCGAAAAGGCATAACCTCCATCATCCGTTTCCCATACGTTACTTGCATCGTCCATCGGCCCTAGTCCATATCTTCTTGCCCATTGAACATTTCCATTTATATCAGTCTTGATCAAAAAAGTTCGAGTATTAAATGCGTTGGCAGAATCACCAGATGTAAATCCTTGCGTTGTTCCGGTAAGAATGTAACCGAGGGAACCTAATGTTGGCTTAACCATGTTACCGTTCTCACCGAACACTCCTCCATAAGTTTTTGTCCATTGCACATTTCCAATTGCATCTATCTTGAGTAATAAAACATCTTGAAATGCGATTCCGAAACTTTGTGTTGTTCCAACCATTATACAACCTCCGTCAAAAGTGGGCTCAACTTTGGGAAACCATTCTGCACTATCTCCTCCATACATTTTCGCCCACAATATGTTACCAAGCGAATCTGTTCTTATCAAATTGAAATCAAGACTATTATTGAATCCAAACATCGTACCGGCAATTAAAAATCCTCCGTCAAAAGTTGTTCTCAATGAAACGGTTGCAGCCAAACTATCAAGGGTATATTTTTTTCGCCATACCATATCCAGATTTGAATCGAGTTTTGTGAGGTAGCCTATGCCAAGGCCTCCAGGTGATGTTATTGCGAATCCGCCATCCTGCGTTCGTACCAAATTTTGCATAAAATCACTTGTTTTAACCCAAAGAATATTGCCGGCATTATCAATCTTTAGGAAAAATCCCCCCGTTGGGTATGTTAACCAATTTGCACTTGTTCCGCAAATGAGATAAGAGTTGTTCAGAATTTCGAGATCCCAAATATAATCATACATAGAAGTGCCATAAGTCCTTGCCCAGGTTATTGCACCGGTAGAATCTGTTTTTATTATAAGTATATCTTCAGTTGCACTATTGTAGTATTTATGTCCATAAAGAATATAACCACCATCTGGTGTTTGTTTTGCCCTGAGATTATCATGGCCGGAAAAACCATAAGTTCTTTGAAAGCGTATGGGTTGTGCTTGGGCTAACGCGCAAATGATCAATAAAAGGAAAATCATTATGGTCTTTTTCATCGCTGAATTATTATTTTCCTCGTGAAAATATTTTCCCCTGATTGAATGCTAATAAAATAAATTCCATTGTTCAATCCAGAAACATCAATATGTTTTTCAAAATTTTTGGAAATGTTTTCCTCCTCTTTTTCTATCACTGTTTGACCATAAACATTTGTAATTTTTATTTCAAGGTTTTTTTCTTCCAGATTTTTCAGTTGAATTGTCACAAATTGATTCGCCGGACTTGGATAAATTTCCAAACCGCTCAATTCATTGCCAACAGGGGAAATTCCAGTACAAGCAGCTACAAAAATTGAACCTGTTGCATAAGAAGAACATCCATTCAAATTGGTATAGGTATAGGTTATCGCGAATGTTCCCAAACCCGTTGCTGAAGGGTGAAAATTATTTCCACTCACTCCTATGCCACTGAAAGTTCCACCAAGCGGAAATCCTCCGTTGAGGGCAACTGAATTTATCGTTACACATTGAGTATCCACTTGTGAGAGATTGAGTGTCACAAATGGAACAGGATTTACGGTTATGATGACAATTGCTGTATCGCTACATCCTGAAAGAGATGTTCCGACAACGGAATAAGTTGTTGTCGATAATGGAGAAACAGAAATTGAATCGCCATGAATTGAATTTGGAAACCAAACATAGGTTGATGCTCCATTTGCGGTAAGCGTTGTCGTGTCGCCTTTGCAGATTGTAATATTTCCAGAAACTGTTACGATAGGCGTGCATAAGCAGACATACTTAGCAACAAAAACATCTTCCCCCCCTATTGGCGTCAAGGTATCAGAACCGACAATGAAAGGATTTGTCAGAAAATCTCCACCTATATAGGCATTTCCAAAGTGGTCTGCACTTACGCCATTTTGGTCATCTCCTCCACTTGCAAGTGCGGCTGCACAAAGCAAATTGCCATTTGCATCATATTTTACAATGAACATAGGATCAATTGAACCAATTGGCGGAATGAGTATTGTAGAACCGAAAGTGATGGTGGGACTGGTAAAAGCTCCAGTTACAAATATATTCCCTGCTGCATTTGCACTTATGGAATAACCTTCATCATGACTTGTTCCTCCTCCACTTTTTGCCCAAAGCACATTTCCGACCGAATCATATTTGACAATAAAAATATCATCGTAGCCTGAATTAGCATTGGTGAGTGAGATGGAACCAAATGTGAGAGTGGGACTGCCAAATCCGCCTGTTAAGAACACATTCCCATTCGTATCAGAACTTATTGAATAACCTTTATCAAATAGTGTTCCTATTGCGCTTCTTGCCCAAAGTACATTGCCATTTACATCATATTTGGCAATGAATACATCACCATTGCTTGAATTATTGGTATTGTTGAGTATGGTGGAACCGAAAGTGATGGTGGAACTTGTAAAATACCCTGTTATAAACACATTCCCTCCGGCATCTGCACTTATGGAAAGGCTTTCATCATCATTTGTTCCTCCTCCTGCGCTTCTTGCCCAAAGCACATTGCCATTCGCATCGTATTTGGCAATGAATATATTTTGAAGGCCAGAATTAGTAAGCGTTGTGGAACCAAAAGTGATGGTGGAACTGAAAAAAAATCCTGTTATAAATAAATTTCCAGCTGTATCTGAGTTAATAGAATAACTCCAATCAGTGCTTGTTCCAGTTGCACTTTTTGCCCAAAGCACATTTCCATTCGCATCGTATTTGGCAATGAATATATCAAAAGTATTTCCTGAAGGGTCAGCATTGGTGAGTGTGGTGGAGCCGAAAGTGATTGTAGAACTTTTAAACTCTCCTGTTATGTACACGTTCCCTCCGGCATCTGCGTTTACGGAATAACTATAATCAGGGCTTGTTCCTCCTGCGCTTTTCGCCCAAAGGATATTTCCGTTGGCATCGTATTTGGCAATGAAAATATCACAGGTATTTCCTGTAAGGTCAGCATTGCTAAGTATTGTGGAACCGAAAGTGAGTGTGGAACCGGTAAATAATCCTGTTACAAATACATTTCCTGCTGCATCTGAGCTAACCGATAAGCCCTCAGCAGCACCTGTAGTTTCTGCCACCGCACTTTTTGCCCAAAGCCAATTATTCGTTTGTGCAAAGAAATTTGCCGAACAGCAAATAAAAAACAATGAGGTGAATATTTTATTTCTCATTTTCTATTCTTTTAACGCCGTCAATAAATTCTGAGAAAATTCCCTTCATATAATATACAAAATCGCAAGATAGGTATTACCGATAACCCTCTTGGGTGAATATTGACAATAAATTATTTCATTGCTGTTTAAGCCCCTCGACAGATAGGCGCCGAGGGGCTTTTGAAAAAACATTGAGACAAAAGAGGAATAGTTAGTAATCAATATTATTTGCACCATTATAAGCTGTTCCGGCAACAAAAACATTATGGTTGACATCTAAAGCAATGCAATTGCCCCTTTCCACGACTGTTGAACTCAAACTTCCACTATATGTACGCAACCATTTTTGCGTTCCGCTACTGTTGTATTTTACTACAACGATATCGAAACCAGTTGAACTATTCTGCTCATAGCCGGTCATATAAACATTGGCTGAGTCATCGACCGCAACGGCATAGCCTTTGTCCGTTGAGTTTTGACTTCCATTTACAATTTTATCCCATTTTAGACTTTGGGAATTTCCTGCATAGGCGAGTGAAAATAGTGCAAGCGCAGTTGCAATAATTCTTGTTTTGTTTTTCGTTTTCATGAGGTTTTGTTATTAGAGGATTTGTAGGGGTATGATTTAAGCAAAGTTGATTCAAATAATCGATATATACTATCAATGAAAAAAAACAACAAACCAATTTTATTCAATTGAATTTGCTTTTCAAATTTTCATGATTTCAAATTGAAAAAATCTCCAATTTAAAATCACCAATAAAAAAAGGGCCATCATTTCTGACGGCCCTTCTCCATTCCAAAATTATTATTTATTGAACGATCAATTTTGTGGTTGTTACTGCAGAACCTGTTTGAAGTTCTACGAAGTAAATTCCTTTTGCAAAAGTTGATGTTTCAATTGGAAGCAAGTTTGCTCCGTTCATTTCACCGTAGTTGCGTTCTGTTACAACTTTACCAGTAACATCCATGATTTTCATGGAAACGTTTTCAGGTTTGTTGAGATTAACATTTGCAAAAGCAGTTCCGTTTGTTGGATTTGGGAACAAATTCACATTGTCAGGAGCATCAAACGCTTGTGAGCCTGGAGAGAATATTCCACTGATAAATCCATTAGCGACCGCTTGGTTCACTGTTGTGTAAGATGCATTATTCATCAAACCATTTGGTTGAATCAGCATTCCAACAATGTGCATTTTATTGGTGTTCCAATTTCCTGGATTTGTGAAAGTGAATGTCCATGTAACAACTTGTCCTGCTGTAATTGTTGCTGGGAAGCCAGCAGTTCCAGCCCAACCTGGACTGATTGCACGAGCCACGTGATCATAATGCATTACTGTATAAGAAACTGGATTAGGAAGCAATTCAAATCCGCCCATTATACCATTTGCGCCACCTGCATAAGCATTGTTCTGGCTCCAAGTTGTTCCTGTTCCATAAAGACTGTCTTCCGTAAGAACACAAGCATATTTGTATCCTGTACCAGTCATTGCAGATGGGAATGTGTAGGAAACAGAAACATTAATTGTATTTCCGTTTATTAAAGCACCATTTACAAGAGTTGCTGCTGGTGCAACTGCAATGCGTGTGAGGAATCCATCTTCAGCGGCCGATGGATCAACTGCAGTTTGTCTGTCAATAAGAATACTTGGGTAACCTGTTACGTGCGTACCAATTGCAGAATCATAAGGAGCAACAACCATTGGATCGCCATTGTGAACAGCAATACCTGCCCAAAGCACGCCATAAGTGTTTGCCATCTTATCCATGTTTACAGTTCCACGAACGCACCAAGGACACCATGTTCCTGTTGCTTCTTCACCCACAACAACTTTATTAGCTGCAGGAACAGCAGGATTAATATTCAATATTTTAATATCATTCGCTGCATCATCATCCGAAACATTACCATTTACGTTAGAAATAGTAACGGTTATTGGAAGGTTACCAGCAACCATTGTAATCGGCGCTGTCATTGTGTAATTTCCAACTGCAAGTGAAGCAATATTCTGAGCGGTGAAACTTTGCGAATTATTTATGGAGTTGTAATTCACATTGATGTCGAATGAGGTAAGTGGTGTTGTTCCAAGATTACGAACGGTAACAATTGGGCTTTTTGAAGCTCCAACAACGCCAACCGAAACGTTTCCGATAAGTGTTACTGCGGCATCCAATACAGTTGGTGTATAAGGTGTGTAAGTATAATTTACATCATCCACATAAAAACTTGCAAGGTTGTTTCCACCAGCTCCACCGTTGTATGCGAAAATGTCAATGGCAGCGAGTGAATCTTTTGTGTTTGAAAAAGATCCAACAAGCGCATTGTTGATGAACATGCTCCAGTTGTTACTGTTCAAATTGATATCGTAACGAACGGTAAACCATTGGTTGGTTGGATAAGTTCCTGTAAGTAATGTTCCATCTGTATTGGAGCAAGTGAAAGCTCCTGTTTGACGCATGTAACATTCCATTGGGAACGATTGACCAAGAACACTGTGACCTTGAAAATTGAAATAAGCTCCTTTATTTGCATCAACGAACATCGCCATCTCGTAAGTGAAAGTTCCAGTTGAATATTCACCACCAAAAGGTAGAATGCAATCCTGTGGTCCACCAGTGGAAGAGGTAGAAACCCAATGACAAGATTTCGATCCGCTTGGTGTATTGTTCATTGTACTTTCAACTTGTGTGTCTTCAGTTCCACCAGTAATTCCATCCCAAGTTGTCCACTGTGGAGAAACAGCACCGATGTAGTCGCCTACATTGTAGCTTTCGAAATCATCAGAAAAAGTTTGAGCGAACATTGCTGAAGAAAACAGCGTGGCGCCAACAAGCATGTATAGTTTTTTCATTTTTTATTTTTTTGGATTGAATTGCTAAGGTAGTAAAAAGACCTTTCAACGGGATGCAAGTCATTTACGGCAAAAAGATGGTCAATTTGTGATTAGTTTCTCCTTCAATCAAAGGGACTCCTATTTGGTGATTGTCTATTTTCAATTGATAAAATTGAAATCGGGTTAATGCATTGCGATAATCTTAGTCAAATGAAATTGGTTTTTGCTGGACTAATTATGCCAATTAATTAGTTTCCTTATTCTAGGGTGAAGCGCAAAGTGAATTCGGAAAAATCTACAGCGTGTTGGTACAAGGAGGATTGATTGTTATTAGAATTAATTTTTCCACAATCATTTTTCATTTTGTTAATAAAGAAATCCCGTATTCACCTTCGCATTCTCCATTTCACCCGCTTATTGAATTAATTTAGCAGCCTAAATGGAAAATTTCGTCGTCTCTGCTCGTAAGTATCGCCCAGCAATGTTTAATAGCGTTGTGGGACAAACGGCAATTACATCGACGCTCAAGAATGCAATTAAGAGTCATCACCTTGCTTCCGCATTTTTATTTTGTGGTCCGCGTGGTGTAGGAAAAACCACTTGTGCACGTATTCTTGCGAAGACCATCAATTGTACCAATCTCACTTCGGAAACGGAAGCTTGCAATCAATGTGAATCCTGCAAGTCCTTCAATGATGGACAAGCAATCGACATCATGGAACTCGATGCGGCTTCTAATAATTCCGTTGATGATATTCGCAATTTGGTTGACACTGTTCGCATTCCACCTCAAATGTTGGAGTCGAATCCGAATGCGAAAAAAGTTTATGTTATCGATGAGGTTCACATGTTGTCAGCTTCGGCTTTCAATGCTTTTTTGAAAACACTTGAGGAGCCACCTTCCTACGCGATTTTTATTCTTGCCACAACAGAGCGTCATAAAATTCTCCCTACTATTCTTTCTCGTTGCCAAATTTTCAATTTCAATCGTATTCAAGTTGAGGACATCGCTAATCATCTTGCATTCATTGCAAAGAGTGAAAATGTGGAGGCTGAACCTGATGCATTGCATGTAATTGCACAAAAAGCGGACGGAGCATTGCGTGATGCCTGTTCTATTTTTGATCAGGTTGTGAGTTTCGCAGGAAATAAACTCACTTACAAAGCGGTCATCGAAAACTTAAACGTTCTTGATTACGACTATTATTTCCGAATGACGGATGATTTGTTGGCGGAAAATATTCCAGGTTCCTTGTTGATCTTCAATGAAATTCTTTCCAATGGTTTCGATGGGCATAATTTCATTTCAGGTTTAGCGGAACATTTCAGAAATCTTCTTGTTTGTAAAGATCCAGCAACACTAGTTTTACTCGAGACAGGACAAAACATTCGTGAACGTTATAAATCACAATCGGAAAAATGTGCAGTGCCATTTTTGTTGCGCGCTTTGAAGGTGGTGAATAATGCGGACATCAATTATAAATCAGCGAGGAACCCTAGGTTGATTGTCGAATTTGCCCTGATGCAATTGACCGCCATTTCCGGAACTTTAGTTGCCGGCGAAAAAAAAAATGACGAACCTCAACTGATTTTCGGAACAAAGGCTTCTCCATTAATTTCCCAGAATTCTCCTGCTGTAGAAAAGAAAGTTTCTGAGGAAAAAAGCATTGCCATTGAGGAAAAAACTCCTGTTAAAGGAGAAAATTCAATTCAAAATGAAGAATTGAAAATTCAAAATTCTGGAACGGCATCTGCTCCGGTTGTTAAGAAAACTTTGCTGAAATCTTCTCCAAGTATTTCCAGTTTTACTAAACCTACTGAGGAGGCGAAAAAAACTACAACAAACATTTCCGATATCGGTCAAGCCGCTGAAGATTTTTCACAAGAGCAATTAGAAAAAGCATGGTCCGGTTTTTCCGAAACACTGAAAGTGCAAAAACGGCAAATGGATTATGCAACTTTCACAGGGAATAAACCCGTTTTAGTGGCTAAAGATCTTGTCACATTTACAGTTTTGAATACGATGGCGGAAGAACGAATCAATGAGGATAAAACGGAGTTGATGACATTCTTGAGAAAACAATTGAGGAATTTTGTTTTCAAATTGGAAATCATTGTAAGTAAAGAAGAAGGTGAGTCAATGATTTTTACCGCACAAGATCGTTTCAAGAAACTGGCCGAGATAAATCCAGATATTCAGAAATTGAAACAGGCTTTTGATTTGGATGTGGATTATTAATGAATTGAGTTGTCAAGTTGGAAAGTTGTCAAGTTGAAAAGTTTTTTTTAATCTGGAAATTTTTTATTCCAACTTTCCAACTTTCCAACTTTCCAACTTTCCAACTTTCCAACTATTCTTGCATAATTGCCGCCCACATTCTTCCTGTTACTCCCTTATCTCTTCTGTAAGAAAAAAAATCATCTTCAGACGTACATCTTCCCAAGGCCCAAATATTTTCTTCGGCAATTCCATTTTCTCGCAATACAAATTTGTTTGCTTCTAACAAATCCAGATTTCTTTCTTGCCAACAATTTTCCGGGAAATTCGCATTCCTGAATTGGTGAATTATTTCTTCACTCACCTGATAATTTATTTTGGAAATTCCAGGACCGATAGCAACACGAATAAATTTTCTTTCTGCTCCGAGATTTTCCATCGCTTCAATTGTATTTTTCGCAATGCGTGCGAGTGTGCCTTTCCATCCCGCATGCGCAGCACCGATGATATTGTTTTTTACATCGTGAAATAATAAGGGATAACAATCAGCAGCGCCAATGGCAAGCGTGAGTCCTTTTTCATTGGTAACAAGCGCATCACCTGTTTGATTTCCAATTTCCCCAATACAAACCACATTTCCATGAACCTGATTGAGGCGAGAAACTTTTTCAGGATTCATTCCAGCCGCAACCAGTCCGCGTCTTCGATTCTCTGCAATGTTTTCTTGCGCATCTTCACTTCCTCCAAAATTCAGAGAAGAAAATGGAGCAGGGGAAACGCCGCCTTTGCGAGTGAAAAAAGCGTGCTTGGTGGAAATGATTGGTGATTTGATGAACATGTTTGAACTTTATTTTGACCCCATTGGCACTCCATGAATAAATTTTCTGGTTCTTAATAATTCAATAATGTGCCTTGCTTCTGCTTCATCCAATGCATCTCCAAAACGAATTGTTTTCATGCCATATTCAAAACAAATTGTTCCTCGGTTCAGGATTGACATGAGCGTATTGCGGCTTTGAGAATAGAGCGGCAATTCTTTTGCAAGCATATTACTGATGAAACCAAGCTCATAACTTTTAGCCTTGGAAAACATTGCGCCTTTTTTTGAAATGGTTAGCAAGCCATTTCCAATTGTAATGATTTCTTTTCCAAAAAGACTCCAGACTAAAAAATAAATTACACCTAAACCTCCAAGTGTCCAACCTGTCATCCAAATTGTCATGAATAATATTGGAGGCCCACTATGTTCAGGATTAATAAAGGTTTTACCAGCCATGATAGCTCCAAAAACCCAACCAAATAACCAAAGTATCATTATCGAAATGAGTGAATAATTCTTCTTTGCAGGAATGATGAGTTCGATTTCTGAAATGTTGTCAGTAATGTTCGCGCGGCCTGAAAATGGTTGTTCTATCATGTTTCAAAATTGCGAATAATTCATATTGGATCGTTAGTTGTTCGATTAATGTTTTTTCTTGACCGACATTCTGTCATTAATTCCCCATTGGCACATCATTTGACTATTATTGCCATCAACTTTCAAACTTTAAAATTTTCTAACTTTTCAACTTATTATGGCAACAGGAACCATCAACGTTCAAACTGAGAACATCTTCCCAATCATCAAGAAGTTTCTTTATTCTGATCATGAAATATTTGTTCGCGAATTAGTTTCCAATGCGGTTGACGCAACGAAAAAACTTCAGGCGCTTGCTGCAATGGGCGAGGCCACTGGAGATTATGGTGATCTTTTCATTGAGGTGAGCATCGACAAGGAAAACAAGACTTTGACGATCAGCGACCGTGGAATTGGAATGACGGAAGAGGAAGTGGAAAAATACATCACGCAAGTGGCTTTTTCAGGTGCTGAGGAATTTGTAGAAAAATACAAAGACAAAACCGATGCTGTCAATGGCATAATCGGACATTTTGGCTTGGGATTTTATTCTGCTTTCATGGTAGCTGCCAAAGTGGAAATTGTGACGAAATCTTATAAAGATGACTCTTCCGCTGTGTCTTGGACCTGCGATGGATCACCAACATACAATATTGCACCTTCTGAAAAATCGGTTCGTGGTACGGATGTTATTCTTTATCTCGCCGAAGATTCTATGGAGTTTTTGGAGGAGTCGCGTATTGAGGGAATTTTGGAAAAGTATTGCAAGTTTCTTCCTGTACCAATTCGTTTTGGAACGCATGAAATTGAAATTGTTCCTGCTGAAAAAGATAAAGATGGAAAAGAAATAAAAGCTGCTGAAAAAGAAACAGTCAATACAATCATCAATAATCCAAATCCAGCATGGACAAAAAAACCTGCGGATCTTACGGATGAAGATTATAAGAATTTCTATCGCGAATTATATCCGATGAATTTTGAGGAGCCACTTTTTTGGATTCACCTCAATGTGGATTATCCTTTTAATTTGACAGGAATTTTGTTTTTCCCGAAAATCAAAAAATCTTTTGAAGCACAAAAGGAAAAAATCCAATTGTATTCCAATCAGGTTTTTGTTACGGATGCTGTTGGAGAAATCGTTCCTGATTTTCTGACTTTGTTGCGTGGCGTAATTGATTCTCCAGATATTCCATTGAATGTATCTCGCTCCTATTTGCAAGCGGATAGTAACGTGCGTAAAATTTCTTCTCACATCACGAAAAAGGTTGCTGATAAATTGGAAGAACTTTTCAAAAAAGATCGCGCTGATTTCGAAAGCAAGTGGGAAGATATCCGCATTTTCGTTCAATACGGAATGTTGAGTGATGATAAATTTTTCGAGAAAGCAAAGAAATTTGCATTGTTGAAAAACGTCGATGGAAAATGTTTCACCATTGATGAATACAAAGCACACATTGCTCCCTTGCAAACGAACACCAGTCAGAAAGTTGTTCATCTCTATACCAACAATGCAGAAGAACAACATAGTTTTATTGAAACTGCAAAGGAGCGCGGCTACGATGTCCTAGTTATGGACAGCATGATTGATCCACATTTCATCAATTTCGTTGAACCAAAACTCGACAATGTTTCCTTCGTGCGAGTGGATTCCGATACGATTGACAAACTCATCAAGAAAGACGAACCGATGCCTTCCAGACTTTCTGAAAAAGAATTGGAAAGTTTGAAAACGGTAATGGAGAAAGTTGTATCAAAAGACAAGTTCACGGTTAATCTAGAATCCTTGAGTGCGTCAGAACCTCCAATGATTGTTACGCGTCCAGAGTTCATGCGTCGTATGAAAGACATGAGTGCGATTGGAGGCGGAGGAAGTATGAATATGTTTGGAAATTTCCCTGATATGCATAATCTTGTTGTGAATACGAATCATCCTTTGCTTTCGAAAGTGATCGCAGAAACAGATGAAACAAAAAAACAGGAATTGCTCAAACAAGCAACTGATTTGGCTTTGCTGGCACAAGGACTTTTGAAGGGTGAAGAGTTGACGAAGTTTATCAAAAGAAGTGTGGAATTAATTTAACGATACAATAAAAACGAACTGTAAACGACTTTCAAATAAATAACCAAACCAAATGAACAAAGGATTAATTTTTCTCGGAGTTCTTGTTGTAATCGGACTCGCCTGTTTTTTAGGTTACAGAAGTATCTACAATAACGCAGTTACTTTGCAGGAACAAGTTACCCAGAAGTGGGGAGATGTCGGAGCTACCTATCAGCGCCGTGCGGATTTGATTCCACAATTGGTGGCAACAGTAAAAGGAGCAGCTGCTAATGAAAAAGGAATTCTCACCGCAGTGACAGATGCACGTGCTGGAATTAGCAGTGCCGCAACACCAGAACAAATGGATGCTGCAGGAGCGAAAATCAACACCTTGATCAAAGCAACTTTTGAAGCGTATCCAGATATTAAATCCGTTGCGAATTTTTCTGATTTACAAGCGCAATTGGAAGGAACTGAAAACCGAATCAATGTTGCACGCCAGGATTATAATGCTGCAGTGATGGCTTACAATTCTCACATTCGATCATTTTTTGCTTCGATGTTTTTGAATGCTGCTACATTCCCGCGTAAGGATTCATTCAAAGAAGCAGCTGGTTCTGAAAAAGCTCCTGAGGTAAAATTTTAACTATGTCAGCTGAGAAATTTTTCACGGATCATCAAAAAGAAGTAATTCGTAAGGCGATTGAACTCGCTGAAGAAAAAACTTCAGGTGAAATTCGCGTTCACATTGAACAAAAATGCAAGGGCGATGTATTGAAGTTTGCTGAAAAAGTTTTTGGTAAATTGAAAATGCAGGAGACCAAAGAGAGGAACGGCGTTTTGTTTTTTCTTGCAATTGATTCACGTGTGTTCGCAATTTATGGTGATCAAGGAATTCATGATAAAGTTGAAAATGGATTTTGGAATGTGATTTCAGAACAGATGGAAAAATCATTTCAAAAAGGAAATTTCACTGAAGGATTGGCTGAAGGAATTACGATGGCGGGAAGTCAGTTGGCAAAATATTTTCCACATCAAAAGAATGACAAGAATGAACTCAGTAACGAGATTAGCTTCAAATGAAATTTTTAAGGATTGTTTTTTTATTATTCTTCACTACAAATCTTTTCGCACAGACGGATGGTATTCCACAGCGACCAGCACCCGAAAAGTTAGTCAATAATCTTTCGAAAGAATTTCCTGATTTTATTTCACAGAGTGAAACAGCTCAGTTGGAAGCGAAGTTGGACGCATTCTCAAAACAAACAAGTAATCAAATTGTTGTTTTGATTGTTGATGATTTTGGAAATGATGACGCGAATTCTTTTGCAACTAAAATTGGAAGAAGTTGGGGCGTTGGTCAGAAAGATTTTAATAATGGAATTGTTGTGCTCATCAAACCAACCGGAGGTCAAGGGCAACGTGATGCATATATTGCAGTGGGTTATGGTTTGGAAGGTCCAATTCCGGATATAACCGCGAAACACATTGTCGAGCAAGAACTCAACCCCTATTTTCAAGAAGGAAAATATTTCGATGGATTGAATGCAGCGACTGATGTAATTATGAAGTTGGCGAAGGGGGAAATCGATCACAAGATTTATGACAAGAAAGGGAATCAAGCGAAATCTTGGGTTTACATCGTTTTCTTAATCATTTTTGTATTGGTAATTATTAATGTTTTAAGAAAAGGCGGCGGAGGATTTGGTGGAGGTGCAGCAACTGGATTTTTCATTGGTAGTGGCGGCTTTGGTGGCAGTGGCGGCGGAGGATTTGGCGGCGGCGGTTTCGGTGGTTTCGGCGGCGGTGGTTTCGGTGGCGGTGGCGGCGGTGGAAAATGGTAATAAATAATTACCAATTACCAATTACCAATCACTGATTACCAATCACCATTTACCAATCACTATTCACCACTCTATTGGTAATTGGTAATTGGTAATCCCGTAATTTTCCCCCATGTTTCGACGCGATTATATTCAACGAATGATTGAGGAATTTGGCAAGATGCTTTCCCATGTGATGGGATTGAAAGCCATGAATCAAAATGAAATGGCCTTGGATGAATTGCGGAATAGTTACAAGACCTATTTCGAATTGGATGCAGATTTTTTGCATGCCATTCCTACCGATGATTTTCTGGAAATCATTATTGGAAAAGTGGAATTGAAGAAACAACATCAGGAAGCCCTCGCTCAGGCATTGATGACGGAAGGCGAGTTGCTGCATGATGTTAATCTTTTTTTAGCGAGAGGTCTTAGGGAAAAAGCATTACGTCTCTTTCAACATCTGGAGAAAACGGATACCACCACTTTTTCCATTAGCCGCAAGGATGCTGTTTCCGAATTGAAAGCAATTTTGGAATTGGAATGAACGCTTCGCATCAGTGTATTTCATTCTCAAAACAGTTTGCCAAAAATTGCGAATAATTAAGAATAGAATTTTTATAACTAAGTAAATCTCACCTGATATTAAGCACTCCTTTTTTCGTATTTTTGAGTTTAATGTTACCTCAATATATATGATGAATCGACTGATTAATATCGCGCTTGTAATTTTTTCATTTTCCTATACAAATTTCATTTCTGCTCAGATGAATGTTGAATTAGTCAACTCTGGTCAGATTTTGGTTGATGCCAATTTGTATAACTCACTGGGGAAATATGCTAAAGCGGAAAGCATGTATTTGAAAGTTTCCCGCAACGACACGAATTACGCTGCTGTATTGCGTGATCTAGCCTACACCTACATAGATGATAAAGAAGATTCACTTGCATTGCAAACAGCGCGTCGTGGAAAAGAACTTGATTCTGAATATAAATCTGATTTTTATAAACTCATTGGCATTTCGTTGAAGGAAATGGGAAAATATGATACTGCGATAAAAACATTTAATGAAGGAATTCGCTTGTATCCTTATAAATATCTTCTGGTGTATGAAAAAGGTATGTGTTATGTCAAAATGAAAAAATACACAGAAGCACAGGAATGTTTTGAAAAAACACTTGAATTAAATCCTTACCACGCGAGTTCCCATTTTCAATTGGGAAAAACCTGTGCAGAACAAGGTCGTTTGATTCCTGCCATTCTTTCGTATGAATATTTTCTGATGATTGAAAATAGTTCGGAGCGTGCAGCGAAAGTGGTGTCAGCTCTGGAAGATTTATATTCGGGAGAATCACAACCTGATCCTGATATGGAATTGACTTCTACTGAAGCGGGTGACAATTGTTTTTCAGATCTCAATACGTTGATTACATCAAAAATTGCATTTGAACCTGATTACAAAAACAAAACGATCATCAAATTGAAAATGGTGAAAGCTTTGCAGGCCATGCTTGAAAAAATGCATTATGAAGCAGGCACAAAAAATTGGTGGATGGAAAACTATGTTCCCTTTTATGTTGAACTGCAGCAAAAGGGATTTTTAGCGCCATTTGCAAGTCATACTTTGTATGGTGTGAGTGATAATCCGAGTGTGGCGAAAAGTGTGAAGAAAAATAAAAAGAAAATGAAAGTGTTTGCATCCTGGGCTTCGGATTTCATTAAAGCACATTCCAAACATCCTGCTCGTGATTTGTTTACCGATAAAGAAAATCTCGACGTTACTTTTTATGAAAATAATAATATCGCAGGAGTGGGGCAGGTCAATAAACTCAAAGTGGAAAATGGTGATTGGTATTATTTTTATATGCGTACTGGTCATTTATTGTCGAAAGGAAAATATGAAAATGGTAAACGTGTAGGTGAATGGAATTGGTATTATGATGATGGAACGCAACGTGAACGCACAAATTTTTCGAATGGTTTGCGGAACGGTTTGAGTGAACAGTTTTTCTCAAATGGTTTACCCTCCTTCAAATGTTCTTATAGTAATGACCTTTTGGATGGTGATTATACGGCTTACGGTATGACAGGTCAGCTTACGGAAAAAGCGACTTTTAAATTGGGAAAGTTTGATGGCCCGGCAACGGCTTATTATGGAGAAGGAAGGAAAAAGGCAGATCTTAATTACAAGATGGGAAAACTCGATGGGGATCTAATTTTTTATACCATTGATGGAAAAATGTATAAGAAAGTTGCACAACTCAATGATGTGCGGAATGGACATTCAGTTGAATATTATTCAAGTGGAAAAATAAAATCGGAAGGCGATTATAAAAATGATAATGCAATAGGTACTTGGAAAAGTTATTGGGATAATGGAAAAGTTTTTCGGGAGGGTGAGTGTAAAGAAGGTGGTTTGCGTAATGGAGAATGGAAAGAATATTATCACGACGGAACACTTTCTGTCAATGCGAGATATGTTTCTGGAAAATTGACAGGGAAAACAGAATATTATGACACGGATGGAAAATTGTTTTCTGAAAAAACGTACGCAGCTGATAAATTGAAATTGGAATCATTTCTTGATAAGAATGGGAAAGTTATTGCTGAGTATACCATCAAGGATGATGATGAAATAACTGAATATTTTGCGAATGGAGAACGCTCGGGAAAAGGAAGTTATTACGCTGGTGAACGCGATGGCGATTGGAAAATATATAGTGAAAATGGCGCTTGGCTTTATGCAAAAGTGCATTATAAAAATGGTGAACTGAATGGAACACGAACTGAATATTTTGAGAGTGGAGAAGAATCAAGTGAATTGGAATATCGCAATGGTGAGCGTGATGGTTATTTGAAATCTTTTTATCAGAACGGAACGATTGAACAGGAAGGTTGGTATGTGTATGGTGAAAAACAAGGTGATTGGTATGAATACAATCAACGCGGTGTAGTTTCTGCTCACCGTTATTATATGAACGATGAGATTTACGGCTATCAGGTTTTTAATGATGAGAAAGGGAAAAAGGATGAAGAGGATTATTACAATCAAACCAATTTGTGGACGCGGACACGTTTTGATAGTCTAGGAAATGTGATTTACAAAACTGATTTGAAAAATGGTAATGGTGTTTATGATTTCAAATACAATACAGGGAAAACTTGTGTAAAGCAGGAATATAAATATGGTTTACTTGATGGTGCAACAGATCGTTATGAATATAATGGAACAAAAACGGTTGAAACATTTTTTATCGTAGGCCAACAACACGGAAAGCGACAAGAATTTTTTGACAGTAATGGAAAAGTTTCTCTCGACGCTGATTATGCATACGATGAGCGCAATGGTGCGGTTGTAGCATTTCATGAAAATGGGAACAAGCGTTACGAAGAAAATTATTACAACGGCGATCTGGATGGGAAGCAGAAGTATTATAGAGAGAATGGAACTTTGATGAAAGAAGGTGTTTGGGATTTAGGAACTTTAAATGGCGAATTAAAATTGTATGCCGACGATGGCTCATTGCAATTTATCCGTTATTACAAAGACGGAAATATTTTAGGCTATTCTTATTTGGACAAAGACGGAAAAGTTATGCCAATGATAGCCTTGGAAAATGCAAGTGGGAAATTTGTAGCCTATTATCAGAATGGGAATAAATCGATTGAAGGTGAATATGTGAATGGAAGATTCAACGGAATTGTGATTGAATATTTTTCCGATGGAAAAGTAGCGGAAGAGGAAAATTATAAATACGGCGATTTCACAGGCATGCAGAAATACTATTATCACAATGGCAATGTGAAAAAACAGCAGAATTATTTTGGTGATGAATTAGATGGTACCTGCACTTATAATTTTGAAGATGGCAAAGTGGAACATACCGAGTATTATGTGCTTGGCGATAATTTTGGCACATGGGTTTATTACGATGAATCGGGAGCTGTGGTGAAGAAATGTGGATGGTATGATGATATGCAATTTTCGGAAGTAACTGCGCCTGCAGTACTCAATTCAAATAATTCTGAAAAGGCAAAAACACCGAAGCCTAAATCGAAATAGGAAGAAATAGATTCAAAAAATCCTCCTGAAATTTCAGGAGGATTTTTTTTGAATAGTCGACTTAAAAAGTTTAAAAGAAAAGCGGGAGGTCAAGCACAACCCCCCGCTTTTTCAACATAAAATTCTTCAAAAGGATTCTCCCAAATCCTGCTCCATTTTATTGATCAGTTTGACTCAACTGAAATGAAGCCACTGAAAAATTTTAGTTTTAGACAATTTGAATTACACTTAACCAAACAAAAGTTTATTTGAATTAATAAGTTTGCTTTGAAATCTGGCTTCTTTATAGGCAGTACTAATAGCATGACGAGTTTTGAACCCGAATGGTTGGAGTACCGAAACATATTTTTTTAAATTTCAAATAAGGAAGTAACCAAAGGTCCTGTTGGGAAATTTGATTATTGAAAAAGTACAGGGCTTTCTAACTATTATTTCCTGAAAGCTTTTCTATTGATGCAGATATATATGCCTGCATCACACAACAACGTCTTTTTAAAGTTGGAAGGTTCTGTTCCATTTCCAGCATAAATATTTCTGCAGCCAATGTCTGTGCGAAATCCTGTTGTCAATTGCCATTGGTTCTGGGAAGGAATTATATATTCAATACCACTTGATATCCCAGGTGTAAATTTTCTGAATTGGTCTGTAGGAGGAAATCCGCGATCAACTGAGATAGTTGTTTTGGTAATAAATTGAAATTGGGGTCCAACAATAAAATAGAAACCATCTAATGTTCCAGTTGATTTTTTCAATTTTATTTTCGCAACCACACTCAAGGAAGAACTCGTGATGAGGATTTGTTTTTCCTGTTTTATTCCTTCATTAAATAAAGTATAAGTTTGACCAAGTTGATTGTGAACCAAGAGTTGAGATTCGAAAATTACGCGTGGTGAATTGTAAAATCCTGCTTGAATTCCATAGGACGGACCAAAGAAAAAATGAGTTTGGTTTAAACCGCTTGCCTCAAGCCCTGTGTAAGTTTCATTATTCAGCAACCAAGAATTATTAAGCCTGCCAACAATTCCGTAATAAAATCCCCGTGAAGGCGGGATATTATGAAAAACAGAATCATTCACTCCAATTACTGGAGGCGCAACTGCTAACGTTTGATTTAAGGGAGGTGCCTCATTTGCAATTGGCACAATAGTAGGAGGCGAAGTTGGTAATTCCACCAAGGTAGATTCAGGAATGGAATCTGTTTTTTCCTGATTTTCTGTTAAGGGAATTTCCTTTTGTTCATTTTGAATTTGAACAATAGGAGTTGATTTTTTATTTGAAAAATACACTGTTTTATTTGAATTTTCTTTTATAGCAGTTGGGATTGTTTTTTCATTTTTATGAATTGAAGTTTCAGATTCTACAGGTTGATTTTGATTTTCATAAGTTGCAGAAAGTGCATTTGACAAATCCGGTGAGGAACTTTCAGCAGTTTGATTTTCTGTCTTGTTGGAAACAATTTGCTTTTGCTCAATAATAACTGTCTGAGTTTTTGGGCTTGAATGTTGCGCAATGTTATTCGATTTTTTATTTCCAGAAAAAATGAAAAATAAACTAATTGTAATCAGTAAAACGGAAAGGGCATAGACAGGTAATCTCCATCTACGGCGTTTCTGATCGGCACCTTGAGGCTGATCCAGTGATGCGGAAATATTTGCCCATACGTCCTCACCGGGATCACGGGAAATCTCTCCGAATTTTTTATTGTACCACTTGGAAAATTCGTCTTGCATAATATTTTATTGATTTACCATAAATCGATTCTATTTTTTTCTGTAAAATTCTTTTTGCTTCGTGCAATTGTGATTTCGATGTTCCTTCTGAAATGTTCAGCATCTCGGCAATTTCCTTGTGCTTATATCCTTCCACTGCAAAAAGGTTAAAAATCAATCTGGAACCTTCAGGAAGATTATG
>CAIQQJ010000033.1 GCA_903873905.1 uncultured Flavobacteriales bacterium | reverse complement strand
TTGTGGCGGAGAACATAATTGTCACCGATCATGTAGCCTTGAGGACTGGCAGGTGTGCCATTGCCACAATTTATATCACCTAATCTTAGATCAAGAAGATGAACAGGTAATAGAAAGCCAGGACCGATTCCAACGAAGCCTCCACCAACTCCGCCATCAAGTATCGTCATCCGTTGAAAACCATTTGTAATAAATTTGATCGAAACAGGATTTCCAGCTGCAGTTCCAAATTGATTATTGGCTACACCGATTCCATCAGCTCCCGCTGGAGGGTTTCCACCCGCCCCTCTCCAATGTGGTGGCTGCGCATTTAATATATTTGTCATAATCATGGCAAATGTGAATAGAATTAATCCCTTTTTCATAAAGTGTAATTTTAGCATTTTGTTTTAGGATTTAGTTAATATTATTTTTTTGATAATTTCTTGATTATCAAATGTAATTTTCACAAAATAAATTCCTTGAGATAAATCTGCAATGTTTAATGAGTTGATTTTATTCCCAAGTACAGATGTAAATAAACAACTTCCTAATTCATCATAAATAACAACATTTGCAGTATTAAAATTAATTTTATTGAATTCAATAAAAAAAATACCGCTTGTCACAGTAGGATATAATAAAATATTGTTTTGCAAGTCATAATTATTAATACCAACCCCAGTCATACAAGTCAAAGAATCATCGGAAACGCAAACGTCATCTAAATAATAGTAGGCATCTGAGTATAAACCCCAATATCCACCACCTACAAAAAGAGTGTCGGTATTTAAATCATTTTTAAAATTACCAATGGTTATATATTGATAAGCGGAATCTGCAATAAAATTTCCTGAAATTGAAATCCAAGAATTTTTATTACTGATATAATGCCCTGATGGATTTGCGATAATTGGAACAGTTGGAATATTAATAAATGTATCTTGCTTCAAACTGTCAACAGAAAAACAGGAACCCATATTATCAACTGAATATCTGGAACTATCGCATAAAGAAATATAAAATGAAACAAAATATTTTGTTCCAACTTGCAGAGGACTTAAAAGTTTGACTTCAATATATTCCCTATAATCTAGATAATTTTCAGTAAAATATTCTCCTGCATAAGCAGTACCTGTTTTAGCAGTTTGAAATCCAAAGGCATTTAAAGGGACACCGAGTAAATTTCCATATAGCACATCGCCATTTATACAGGAGTTGAAATAATCGGGTGTACCCGTAGTTGGGCTAAACCACGGTTGAGCACGAAAAATTTGCCCGTAATAATTAGGACAAGTATCGTAAATTTCAAAACTCGAATTCGGCACAAGATTAACCTGTGCAAAAGAAAATTTTGCAAGTAGGAAAAAGAAAAATATGAAAATGAATTTTCGCATTGAGAAAAAAAGTTACGTCAATTTGAGATGCTAGTCAAATATTTTTCTAAAAAAGTATTATCACTTGCTCCGTCATTTGCAAAACCAGAAGCGTTACCTACAAAAGTATTTCTTGTTCCTGTTGTATTAAAAAAACCAGCGTTTACACCTGCGAAAATGTTGTTTGGATCTCCTTTGTGGCGGAGAACATAATTGCCATTGATCCTAAATCCGAGTGAGGCGGTTTGAATGTTTATGTCTTCAACAATTAAATCGAGAAGTTGAAGGGGTGTAAAAAAAACACAATTTCTCCAATAACTGTAAAATGGATTTGAGAAGAGTACAGGAACAATATTCCCATAAACCTAACTAAATTGACGAATCCCAGCTACTTCTTATTCACTTGCTTTACATACTCCTCAATCGCCATCGTCATTGACGGTGTACCTTGTTTCGGAGCGTGAATATCGAGACGTAGACCAGCCTCTTCAACTGCTTTTGCAGTAGCTGGTCCAAAAGCAGCAATTCGAGTTTTGTTCTGTTTGAACTTCGGAAAGTTTTTGAAAAGCGATGTGATTCCGGAAGGACTGAAGAAAACGAGAATATCATAATACACATCAGCAAGATCGCTCAAGTCACTGCAAACAGTGCGATAGAGAACCGCTTTTGTATAGTTGATTTTATGTTTGTCTAGAATTTCAGGGATGTCTTCCTTATGCACATCGGTACATGGATAAAGAAATTTATCCTCTTTGTGTTTGCGAATGATTTCGATGAGATCGCTGAATGTTGCTTTACCGTGAAAAATTTTTCGTTTACGATATTGAACATATTTCTGCAAATAATAGGCTGTTGATTCCGAGATGCAGAAATATTTCATGGTATCAGGAACCGTCACGCGCATTTCAGAACAGATGCGGAAGAAATGATCAACTGCATTTCTGCTCGTCAAAATAACGGCATTGAATTCACTGATGTTTACTCGCTGTTGTCTGAAATCCTGAGATGGAACACCTTCAACATGAATGAACTCGCGGAAGTCAACTTTTAGGCTGTACTTTTTCGCCAAGTCCGCATATGGGGACTTGTCCGTCTCAGGTTTTGGCTGAGTGACCAGGATGCTCTTGACCTTTAGGTCGTTGTTCTTAGATGCTGCCAATGCTTTTCTTAGGGGTTAAACGATTGAAATGTTCCAACGAAAACCTTGAATATCACGACAAATGGTATTAATTCGAGGGTGCAAAGGTACAGAATAATATAGAAAAAGGAAATAGAAGAGTTTGCTGCCCCTATCAGAATAACTCTTAAAAATCTGTAAATCAGTATTAAACAGATTAATACAATTCCTGGCCAAATCAAAAATTCTGACGGAATTTGGTGTGCAAAGGCCAAAAGCAGGCAAATCGGGAATAAAAGGAGTCCGATGGTTTTATTGAACAGTAAAATATTGTAAACGTATTCTGAAGTGGCTTCTTTGACTTGAAAAACATTTCCCAAAATTCGCGTGGAAATAATCTTGACAAAATAGACCAGTAAAATTACTCCTACAATCGTTAAAAAGCCGTCTAACCCATCAGGACTTGCTCCAAAGAAACCCGCAACCTGCCACAGGAATAATGGGAACATTAATAGATAATTTAGAAGTAACAAGAGTGAAATTCTGCTAGTCAAAGAATATTCCTCACGGTACATTGCGGCAACTGAGGAAGAACGAATAAAGCCATTAAAAAGCAAAAGCAATTTTCTGTAATCAAAGACACGAAGAATTACAAGGAGGGTAAACGAACAGAAAAGAATGGCGGCGCCCCACCAACTTCCTTCAATAGTAGCGAGCGGAGTAGGATTGAATTGTTTTGGAAACAATATCCCATGCAATTCTCCACTGGCAGAGGTGGACCGCAGCAAAAAAAAAGAAGTTGAAAGTAATTGCATACTACAAAGGATAGCCTCTTTGCAAATTTAATCAAAGGCTTCGTGCTAAAATGAAAAAGGCCACGTTATGACGTGACCTTTTTCAAAAAAGAATTAAAATTATTTTTTAGTAGTGTCAATAAGTACTGTGTGAACAGTAACATCTATTTTTTCTGCAATTTTTGTTCCAACCGCTTCTGGAACTTTTATTTTATGGTCAACCAAAGCAACCGCGAATTTTGAGTCAAGTGTTGCGGTGTTGCCTTTAACAATTATAGTGGCATTGATGGTACGTGGTTGAGCAACGCCGTGCATTGTTAAAGTTCCGGTTATTGTGATAGGATAAGTTCCGTCTTTGGTGTAATCCACAACCTCATTGATTTTCCCTTTAAAAGAGGCATTTCTATTTGGGTAAGTAACTTTTCCAGCCGCATCTTTTGGTCCAGCCAAATCCGTTTCCATATAATCCTCATTAAAGTGAGATTGCATCAGCGAATTCGGGAAAACAAACCCTTTCATACCGATGTTGGCAATTACATCACCAGTTTTTGCATTCAGGATCATTGTGGCAATAGTATCTTCAGCACTAATGTTCTCCATTGCGGTATAGGAAAAAAAGGAAATCTTGTTTTTGGTTCCCTTGTAAATCTGTGCATTTAATGAGATGGTTCCGGCCAAAAGGGCTAAGAAAAGGAAGGTTGACTTTTTCATAAGTATTAGCTTTTTTTTATTTGTTGTTATTATCCGTTTTACAATTACCCTGCCAAGACTGGGAAAAAAAGGTTAAAATTTGCTCAACACTGATCGCAAAAATGGGAATGGTCGGCAAATGTAGCTTTAACCCTGAAATAGGATAGGACCCAAATGCGTAAAATTGTCTTAATAAACTTTCTAAATAAGCAAGTATTTTCATCATGATTTATATTTGCTTCTTGGGGAAAATGTTTTGGCTATTTTTGCTCCTAATTATTTTAAAGATCAATAACGATATACTATGGCAACTGACAATTTTCAAGCTCCCGATTATTACCAAATGGACGATTTGCTTACCGACGAACATAAGCTTGTTCGCGATTCCGCTCGGGCCTGGGTAAAAAAAGAAATTTCTCCGATCATTGAAGATTTTGCACAACGAGCTGCATTTCCCAAACAGATCATAAAGGGTCTTGGTGAAATTGGTGCGTTTGGTTCATATATCCCTGCAGAATATGGTGGGCACGGACTCGACCAGATCTCTTACGGATTAATCATGCAAGAATTGGAGCGTGGTGATTCTGGTGTTCGTTCAACAGCATCAGTTCAAACTTCATTGGTGATGTATCCGATTTATACTTTCGGAACAGAAGAACAAAAAAGAAAATATCTTCCAAAATTGGGCACTGGAGAAATCATGGGATGTTTCGGATTGACAGAGCCTGATCATGGTTCGAATCCTTCCGGAATGATTACCAATTTCAAAGACAAAGGTGATCATGTGATTTTGAATGGTGCGAAAATGTGGATTTCAAATGCACCTTTTGCTGATATCGGAGTGGTATGGGCGAAAGATGAAGCTGGTGATATTAGAGGTTTGATTGTTGAGCGTGGCATGCCAGGATTTACAACTCCTGAAACACATGGAAAATGGAGTTTGCGAGCAAGTGCAACAGGTGAATTGGTTTTTGATAATGTAAAAGTTCCTAAGGAAAATCTTTTCCCAACCATCAAAGGTTTGAAAGGACCATTGAGCTGTTTGAATTCCGCGCGCTTTGGAATTTCCTGGGGAGCAATTGGTGCTGCAATGGATTGTTATGATACCGCATTGAGATATTCAAAAGAAAGAATTCAATTTGGAAAACCAATTGGAGGATTTCAATTGCAACAAAAAAAATTGGCAGAGATGGTTACTGAAATCACAAAAGCACAATTGCTTTGTTGGAGATTAGGCGTTCTCAGAAATGAAGGTCGCGCAACGCCAGCACAAATTTCAATGGCAAAAAGAAATTCAGTTGACATGGCCATTCACATTGCACGAGAAGCAAGACAAATGTTAGGTGGAATGGGAATCACAGGAGAATATCCAATCATGCGTCACATGATGAACCTTGAATCGGTTATTACTTATGAAGGAACACATGACATTCACTTGCTGATTACAGGAATGGATGTTACTGGATTGAACGCATTCGCATAAGTTAGAAAAGTGATAAGTTTTTAGTGACTTGGTGAGTGGATCGATTTTTTGATAGGAGAAATTTGTTTTCTCAATTCTGAATAAAATTTGTTCACCAAGTCACAAAACGAAATTGTGATTTTATTCTTGGTAATAAACGCGCTTTACTCTTCTCGATACATTCGTCAAAACTTCATAGGCAATTGTTCCCATGTCTTTCGCAAGTTCAGTTATTGGATGATCGGTCCCAAAAACAATTACTTCATCACCCTCAGCGCAATTCACTCCGCTCACATCCAACATGCACATGTCCATGCATACATTTCCAATCACACGTACGGCTTTTCCATTGACAAACATTTTCCCAACGCCATTGCTGAGTTTTCTACTCAATCCATCAGCATAGCCAATTGGAACTGTTGCAATTTTAATATTTTCCTCAGCAACACCCTTTCTGCTGTAACCAATCGATTCTCCTTTGGGAACATTTCTTATTTGTGAAATTGTTGTTTTTAACGTGGAAACATTCTGAAGATTTTTTTGTTCGAATTCGTCTGCGGCAATACCATACAAACCAATTCCAAGTCGAACCATTTCCATTTGTGCATCCGGGAAACGAAGAATACCCGCTGAATTCAGAATGTGGCGATCAATTGGATAAGTGAAATGCTTTTTCAATTCATCACTCATGGAAATAAACAATCGAACTTGTTTACGTGTGAAATCATCGTGTTCAATTTCGTCACTTGCGGCAAGATGTGAAAACACAGAACGAATAGAGAGGTTTTTGCTATTTCGTAAACGCACAATGAGTTCGTTCAATTCCCCTTCCTCAAATCCGAGTCTGCGCATTCCTGTATCGAATTTTATGTGAACAGCAACAGGTGGTTGATCGGGGTGACGCATTCGAAAACGTTTTGCAGCATCATCAAAAAGTTGCAACACACGAAATGAAAATATTTCCGGCTCAAGATTATTCCGAATCATCGCATCATAGCTCTGTTCTTCTGGATTCATCACCATAATCGGAATGGTAATCCCTGTTTTTCGCAATTCAATTCCTTCATCCGCATAGGCAACTGCCAAATAATCTACCCGATGAAATTGTAAAATATTTGCGATTTCAAAACTTCCGCTTCCATAGGAGAAAGCCTTCACCATCGCCATTAATTTTGTTCCGGGATTCAATCGTGATTTTACAAAATTCAGGTTATGAATTAATGCATTGAGATTGATTTCCAAAACCGTTTCATGGGCCTTTTGTTGAATAGCCTTGCTGATGGCTTCGAAACCGAAAACCCTTGCGCCTTTTAAAAGAATGGTTTCATTATGAAAAAATCCACCATGATAAGCAGAAAGGAAATCTGCAGTAGTAGGATAAAAGGAAGTTTCGAGATTTACAAAAAGATCTTTCATTTTCGAAATCGATTCCCCAACACCAATTAAACGACTCACACCTTTTCCTTTTATCAATTGGGCGACTTCCGAATATAATTGCTGTTCGTCCTTTCCACTTTGCAAAATATCGGAAAGAATCAAGGTGCGCTTTGGATATTGTTGTTGCTGATTTAAAAAATCAAGTGCAACGGATAGAGAACCCAAATCGGAATTGTAACTGTCGTTGATTACAGAACAATTATTTATTCCTTCTTTCAATTCCAATCGCATGGCAACAGGAACGAGTTGTGGCATACGTGAAGCAATGGTTTCATCGTTGATTCCCATCACCAATAGCGTTGCCCAACAATGAATTGCATTTTCAACTGACGCATCATCCGTAAACGGAATTCTTATTTCGGAAAAATGATTATTGACAATTCCCTGAATTACTGTTTCGCTTTTTTCTTTGGTTACACGGGCAATTTGTAAATCAGATCTTGTTTTTCTTGACCAGGTGAATATTTTACTGTCGGTCAAAACATCCTGAATTTTTGAAAATAAAGCTGCGTCATCTTTGCAACAAATAACAGTTTCAGCACCTTTAAGTAATTTCAGTTTCTCAATGATTTTTTGATCTTTCCCTGTGAAATTCTCATCATGTGCAGCGCCTATGTTAGTGAGAATTGCAATGTTGGGATTTAAAATCGATTGTAATTTTTCCATTTCTCCCATCCGAGAAATCCCTGCTTCAAAAAGGGCAAGTTGATGAGTGGAATCCATCAGCCAAACGGAAAGTGGAACTCCCACTTGTGAATTGTAACTTTTGGGACTGCGTACAATGGAAAAATCATCACGTAATAATTGCCACAACCATTCCTTGACAATGGTTTTTCCATTGCTGCCCGTTATCGCAATGACAGGATATGAAAATTGTCGCCGATGATGGGATGCGATTTTATGTAAAGCAATCAAAGTATCAGGAACAACAATGAAATTTGCTCCCGCAAAACTAATCTCCGCATTATCGGGCAAATCATTCACAACAAAATTTCGAATTCCCCTTGCATAAATATCTCCAAGAAATTCATGGGCGTCATGGCGCTCACCACGAATGGCGAAGAATAAGATGTTTTCCGTTTGGGTGAGATTTCGACTATCAATTAGCAAACCTTTCATCGGATCATCGCTCAAGATGATCGTTTGTGTTGCGCCAATGATTCGGCTGATATCGGAGAAGCTATAGGTCAAGTGTTTTCTTTTTTCGTCGCATGATAAAAACAATCGCGACACAAAGGTTCGTAGCTTTCGGTTTCGCCAAGTTGTACTAAAGCACTACCTCCAAGGATGCGATGAGAGTGATTCGCAAGGTTTCCACAGCGCATGCAAATCGCATGAACCTTGGTAACATATTCCGCAGTTGCAAGTAAAGCAGGTATTGGTCCAAAAGGGTTTCCTTGAAAATCCATGTCAAGTCCAGCAACAATTACCCGCACACCTTGATCAGCGAGTTGGTTGCATACCTGAATGAGGCCCATGTCGAAAAATTGGGCTTCATCAACACCAACAACATCCACATCATTTGCCAACAAAAGAATATTGGAGGAGGAGGGAACTGGAGTGGAATGAATTTCTGTTGCATTGTGGGAAACAACTTTCACTTCGTCGTAACGTGTGTCAATGGCGGGTTTGAAAATTTCCACTTTTAGTTTGGCAATTTTCGCTCTTCGCAAGCGACGAATCAATTCTTCCGTTTTACCCGAAAACATAGAACCCACCACCACTTCAATGGAGCCACGACGTTTATTGGATTGCAGCGAATTTTCGAGAAACATAGAATAGAAGCAAATTCATTGAGCCTTAAAAAATGTACCTTTGGCACACTGGAAAAGCAATGCACAAAGCTAATAAAATAGCTGTTTTAGCACACTGTTATGGGAGTTCACAACGAAAACAAATCTACAGCACGAAAAGCGATCACTTCGCTTATCAATTTGCTCAAAGCAGAGTCCGACATCATTGGGAAAGATAATCCGATTCCATCTTCCAAAATTGATGAATTGATAAAAACTGTTAATGAACTTCATCGTGAATTAAACGTCTATTCCTATTTGGAAACGAATCCAGAGGAGATGACAATGCCAGAGGAACAAGAGGCTATTGTTATACCAGCTCCTCCAGCCTACATTCCTGCTGTTCAGTTTGAAAAAATTCCTGTTGAAATTCCCCTCATCAAGGAACCGCAACCTTCGAAAGAAATTCCCACTATATTTCCTGGAAAAAATTATCCAGATATAAAATCATTCATTGGTTTCAATGAAAAACTGATGTTCTTGCGACTCTTTGATAGCAAGATTGATGATTATGAAAAGGCACTAGCTCAAATCAATTCTTGTTCAACAAGAGAAGAAGCGAATACCATAATTGATGTTCTCAGTTCAATTCATCAATGGAAAAATGACAGTGAACCTGTTCAAATTTTCCTTTCCACCGTTAAGCGACGTTTTTCCTAAGCCATGTCTTTCAGAAAATATTTTCAATTATTATTTTTTCTACTGCTAAACGCAACGGCTCTTTATTCGCAGGATCGTGCTTATGCTAAAAAAGTCATTGACACACTCGCTTCTCCTTCGATGCATGGTCGTGGTTATGTGGCGAAAGGAGATAAGATTGCAGCGAATTATATTTCTGATCAATTCAAATCTTTTGGATTGACATCATTTAATATTTCAGGGACATACTTTCAGAAATTCAATTTCCCCATCAATACATTTCCAGGAAAAGTGGAGATGACTTTTTATTGGAATGATAAAGGAAAAGATGTTGGACAATTCGAGAAATGCAAACCGGGAGAACATTTTCTGGTGCACAGCGATTCTCCGAGTGTAAAAGGCCATTTTAGTGTTGTGGTTTTGGATTCATCAGTCGTATATGATGAAGTAAAGTTTGCCAACTTTAAAAAACGCAATCTGAAAAAATCATTTGTGATGGTGGATACTTCCGGTGTGCATACGCAAATTGAATTGGCTTTTCTCAATAATTTTTCAAAATATCCACTTGGTGTAAAAGGAATTCTCATTCCCATCAAACCAACAAGTATGACATCCTCGTGTTCGCGACTTACACCTTGGGATTTTTCCATGCGCCAATCAACAATTCCTGTTATTGAAATTGAATATACCTACAAAAATGTAACTGCAATCGATTTGAATATCGGCGCGAAGTTTTTTAAAAATTATTCTTCACAAAACGTACTCGGTTACATCAAGGGAAAAGAAAATCCGGATTCGTTTATCGTTTTCACTGCGCATTATGATCATCTAGGACAAATGGGAAAAACTGTTTATTTCCCAGGAGCCAATGATAATGCAAGTGGAATAGCGATGCTTTTGAGTTTAGCGAAATATTATTCGCAAGCGGAACATCAACCGAAATGTTCTATAGTGTTTATGGCATTCGGTGGTGAAGAAGTAGGTTTATTGGGTTCCCAATTTTACACAACACATCCACTTTTCCCAATGAACAGAATAAAATTTCTGATCAACATGGATATTTTGGGAACAGGTGAGGAGGGAATTATGGTGGTGAACGGAACTATTTTTGATTCACAATTTAAAACCTTGCAGAAAATCAATTCCGATCGAAATTATCTAGTTGCAGTAAAGCCAAGAGGGAAGGCAGCAATCAGTGATCATTATTTTTTTACTGAATATAAAGTTCCAAGCTTTTACATCTATACATTAGGTGGAATAAAAGCATACCACGATACGTGCGACCGAAGAGAAACTTTGCCACTTACAAAATTTGAAAATTTGTTTTCCTTATTGAGAGATTTTACGAATTGGGAAGATTCATTATAGTTTTTGTCAAAAAACAATTTTGAAAAAAATAAAAAGCATGGAAACTACACCAATGTCTTTGGACGAACTGAAACAGCTTCGAAAAAAAATCAAGAATGTAAATTCGGAGCATAAAAGTAAGTTAGGACCACTTGATAAGTTGGCATTGTGGATCACAGATCATGTGGGCAGCATGGGATTCTTCATCATCATTTTCATTTGGACGGCATGCTGGTTGAGTTGGAATATTTTCGCACCAGCCAACATGCGTTTCGATCCCACACCTGCATTTGTCATGTGGCTTTTCATTTCAAATATGATTCAGATTTTTCTCATGCCATTGATCATGATTGGACAAAATCTGCAATCCAAACATTCCGAAGCGCGTGCTGAAGCCGACTTTGATATCAATACAAAAGCAGAACGTGAAATTGAAACAATTCTGATGCATCTAGAATATCAGAACAAACTCATTTTACAATTGATGGAAAAACAGAAAAGTTAAAATAATTCCGAATTCTAAATTTTGAATTCTAAATTGAAATCATCTTCAATTAATTCAAAATTAAGAATTCAAAATTCAAAAATGTAAATGAGCAAACTTTATCTCGTACCCACGCCAATTGGAAATCTTGAAGACATTACACTTCGGGCATTGCGCATTTTGAAAGAGGCTGACTTGATTCTTGCGGAGGACACACGTGTAACTTCGAAGTTGCTCAATCATTACGAAATCAAAAAACCTGTTCACGCGCATCATCAGCACAACGAACACAAGACCGTAACTTTCATTGCGGAGAAAATAGCTTCAGGTCAAATTATTGCTTTGGTTAGTGATGCGGGCACTCCAGGTATTTCTGATCCTGGTTTTTTATTGGTGCGTGAATGTTTGAAATTAGGATTGGACGTGGAATGTTTGCCAGGACCAACAGCATTTGTGCCCGCTCTTGTTCAATCCGGTTTGCCATGTGACTCATTTGTATTCGTCGGATTTTTGCCACAGAAAAAAGGAAGACAAACAAAATTAAAATCACTCGCTGAAGAAAATCGGACGATGGTATTTTATGAATCACCACATCGATTGATAAAAGCATTGGAAGAATTCAAGGAACATTTCGGATTGGAAAGGAAAGTTTCTGTTTCTAGAGAATTGACAAAGATGTTCGAAGAAACTTTTCGCGGAACAAGTGACGAAGCGATTACGCATTTTTCCACAAAAACTGTTAAAGGTGAAATTGTGATTGTGGTGGAGGGAAAAACGGAGGAATAATTCAATTTCAATTCGTATTTTTCAGCTACTAAAAACTCATCAAAAGAAACATGCAACACTTAACCCTCAAATCGGGCACGCCACCGGGAACTTTGGTGTATCTCGGTCGTGAAACAAAAAATCGTGTTCGCATTACTTTGATCGAATACAATGAACACGAATTTATCGAGAAGGAATTTTTTGATATTCAGGAGTGTTTTACTGAAGTGAGAAATGGAATGGTGAAGTGGATCAATATTGATGGTGTTCACGACACGGAAATTTTGGATCAAATCGGAAAGATGTTCAATATTCATCCATTGACATTGGAAGATATTGCGAATACAAATCAACGTTCCAAGTTTGAAGATTTCGAAAATTATTTGGTTACAATCATGAAAATGATTTTCGAAGATTCGCATTTGAAAAAGGAAAGTGATGACGCTTTGGTTTCTGAGCAGTTGACCATAATTTTAATGAACGATCAAACTGTAATTTCTTTTCAGGAAGCGGATGGTGGAGATGTTTTTGATGTCATCCGAGAACGTTTGCGTTTGGGGAAAGGTCGCGTTAGAAAATGTGAGGCCGACTATCTTGCCTATGCTTTGATTGATGCGGTGATCGATTCCTATTTTGATGTTTTGGAAAAAATAGGTGATGAGGTGGAAGTTTTGGAAGATGTACTCATTGACAATCCAAGTCCACAAACCCTGCATCACCTTCACCATATCAAACGGCAAATGGTTTATTTCCGAAAGGCTGTTTGGCCAATGCGTGAATTGATAAATAATCTTGAACGAAGTGAATCACCCTTGATTCATGAGAACACTTCCGTCTACCTTCGAGATGCACATGATCACGCAGTTCGCATCATCGATACCGTTGAAACGTATCGCGATCTGCTTTCTGGAATGATGGATTTGTATATGTCGAGTGTGAGCAATAGAATGAATGAAGTGATGAAAACATTGACAATCATCACCACCATTTTTGTTCCCTTGACTTTTATCGCGGGTGTTTATGGAATGAATTTTCAGGCAATTGATCCTGTAACCAATAAGGTAGAGCCGATGAATATGCCTGAACTTTATTCGCCCTATGGTTATGTTATCGTTTGGGGGGTAATGATTGCATTATCAATTTCGCTTCTGATTTATTTCCGTAGAAAAAAATGGATGTAAAATTGTTTTAATATAATTGGTCTTCATGAAAAACAGGATTCTTCCTTTTGTTCTTGCACTTTTATTTTTTTCCTGCGGAGATGATAAAAAAATTGTGAATGTTGATTCACAGAGAATAGACTCTGCCACGAAAGAGCAAATCGTAAATTCAAATTTAAAAAACATCGACACGCAGTTTGTTGCAACATTGCCTCCTGTCATCGAAGGTGATCTGATTTTTCAGAATGCATTGGATGAGCAGTCCATCGCTTTCGGAAAGGCTACCAAATCGAAATACAATAATGTTGGAATAATTTACATTCGTCCCAAAGACCGAACTTATATGGTATTGGATACCAGGGACAGCATTCATGGCATCCCGCTGTCTGAATGGATGGTAAAGGGAGACGCGCATCACATTGCTCTTCTCAGGCTGAAAAATTCCAATATCATTCTCAATGAAAAGAAAACTGCCCAATTAAGAATGACCGCCAAAACGTTAAAATCGAAAAAATATGACCCCTATTTTAGTTGGTCCGACGATGCCTTTTATTCATCTGAAATGATTTGGAAACTTTATAAAATAGGAGCTCAAATAGAACTCAGTACACTCGGTAAAGTCAGTCAGCTTGACCTAAGTGGCGCATTGGTTCAACAGCAGATGAAAAATAAATACGGCGCTAATATTCCAAAGGATGAACCAATGGCAACACCCGATGATTTGTATAATTCCCAGAAAATGGAAATTGTTTATGAAAAGTAGAATCGAATAATTGTTTCCGAGAGAGGCAATATTGGAATAATATTTGTAGCAAACAGGCTTCCGAACATGGCTCTAATTATCTTAATTTAGTGCCGGCAAATAAAAAAATCAAACAACCTACCATGAAAAAATTCATCAGCATTTTATGTCTTGTTCCATTTATGCAACTTTCCGCAAGAACTGTTTTGGAACAGAACGTTAACAAGCAACAAGCAGCAACGGTAACGAACGAATTCTTCACTCCTTCCGATGCAGTTGGTGACACGAATAGAACGGATGCAAATAATCTCAAACAGGGATTCTGGATTGAACGTACAGGTGCTTACGATTGGGAAGGAAATTATGTGGCAGGAAAACGCGAAGGAACTTGGGTAGCTTATCCAGTTGGAACTCCGATGGTAGCCTACATTGACAATTACAGAAACGGAAAAAAGAATGGCGTTTCATTGGGTGTCGATCGTGCTGGGTACATTTTCCGTCAAGAGAATTATGTTGGAGATTCATTGGATGGAATGCGTAGAACATTCTTCACTGGCGGTCGTCTGAAAACGGAAGAGGTTTACAAAAACGGGAAACTTAACGGTTACAGAAAAATCTATAACAACAATAACAAAGTTCAGGAAGAAGGAAATTTCAAGAATGGCCTTCGCGATGGAATTGCAAAATGGTATTACACGGATGGAAAAATAAATACCGAATCAACTTACAAAGAAGGAAATCTTGATGGCAAGATGACCACCTACCATCCCAATGGAAACATAGCCAGTGTTGTAGTATATCACAACAATGAAATGGAAGGCGAATACAATGAATTTTATGAAAATGGGAAAGTAAAAACAAAAGGGAATTATGTGAAGAGTCTAGAAGAAGGAACTTGGACCACCGTTTACGAAAGTGGAAAAGTTTATGAAGTAGGAAAATATGTTCATGGAAAACGCGAAGGTGCTTGGACACAAACTTCAGAAGATGGAAAAACGTCAGCGAAATTAAAATATAAAGATGGTGTTGTGATTTCTGGAACACCCATGGATCCAAAACCACTTCCTGTCCCGACCCCAGCACAACCTCAAGGAGGTGCTCCACAACAACAGGCGCAAGGCAAACCTGTTAGTGATCAACAACCACAAGGCAAACCCGTTAGTGACCAACAACCAAAATCTCCTACACCAGTAGCTACACCTAAAACACCGACACCGCATTTCTAATTAAGAAAAGAATATTTATTGAGATAGGGAAAAGGAAATTCAAAACCTTTTCCCTTTTTATTTTCGCATGGCTTTAGGCCCGTGGCCTTTTTTCAGAACAATTTTTAACATACTCCTTCGTTTTATTTATAGGAAAGGTTTTTCTCACGGGATTCCTTTGCTACCAGGTCATTAACCGACGACCGTCACACTTGGCACGCGACTTGCAACCAAGGTAAGTGGCTGGTTGTTGTAACTTTTTTGCACTAATGGAGTTATACTAAAAGATACCACACCAATCTTACAAGAAGTTTCACTACATCTCCTACCCACCATGAAACAAATTCACTTCTTGCACCTTGCAGTTCTTGCTCTTCCCATGGCTGTTCCAGCTGTTGTTAATGGACAGGAATTTATCAATGGCAGTTTCGAAAAAAATGGCAATCTCTGCCTGATCAATGCCTCCACTTCTGTGTTTAATGCGAATGTGAAAAATACGCATGCATATGGGAAATTTAGAAAACCAGACATTGCAAGTAGTGATTGCAATTATGGCGCAGCAAAAGACGGAAATTGGTTTGTGGGATTGGCGACAAATATTTCCGGTAATATTCCAACCGAAGCAATTACTCTTGAGTTAACTACACCGCTTGAGGTGGGCGGACAATATTCACTTACATTTTTTGCACGAGCACGTACGTTTGCTTCAACTATTGAAATAGGGCAAAGTGTTGCGGATTCATTGAGTGGACAAATTTTCTATATGGTTTCTGCGGAATCCATTGGCAAAGATTGGACGGAAATCACACTTCGTTTTACTGCATTGAATTCAGGGAAATATATTTCTGTTCGTGCTACCAATGCAACACAAAATTCTGGAGTGTGGTTGGATGGCTTCAAGATTCACCGGATTTTTCAACCTGATAATGTGGTGATGGTTTCAAAAACGGAACCAGCAAAAGCTGCAACTGTAGTTGTGAAAAAAGACAACAGCAATGAAGTAGGACTTTACCCGAATCCAAGTGAAGGTGTGTTTAAAGTGAATAGCGATTCAACAGAAGTGATGAGCTTGACGGTTTACAATATGTTGGGATCAACTGTTGAGCAACATATTGCAACACCAGAGCAGCCGGTGCCAGAAAAAATTGATTTGACGGATCAACAACCAGGAATGTATTTTGTGGAAATGGCAATGGTGGGTGGCGATAAAGTTACCAAGAGAATTATTGTCAGTAGATGAAATAATGTGCTGCTATGCTAATGTGCTGATGGATTAATTTTCATTGGCACATTTGCATTTTAAAAATTAAGGCATTGCAAATTTGGTAATTGCCGATTGGCAATTGTTTTTTTTGTGTAGGCTAACTGTCATTGATTATCCAGATTTAAGAAACGCTGTGTCGCCGTGCCGCTGTGGCATCATTTTTTTTGCGTGAGGGATAGTAGTGGAAAGCCCGGAAGCCGTGGTGTTGGGTTTGAAAACCCGAC
>CAIQQJ010000032.1 GCA_903873905.1 uncultured Flavobacteriales bacterium | reverse complement strand
CATCCAGCGTGAGTTTTGAAACATCGATTCCAACACTCTCCATGAATTGTTTTTCGATTTTGAAATTTCCCATAACGTTTGTTTGAAGATGAATAAAAACCTGCGCTGCGATTGCCTTAATCAGGCCTCAATGCCTATCATTCCAATTAGCTCATGCAAGTGTGAAGAAGGGAAGCGGGACTTATGCGGCTACTAGGTCATAACTCCTGCAAAACGTTTTAGTTCACCCGTTTTCCTTCAGTTAAATTATTGTATTTTTAGTATAATGCAATCTTAAGGCAAAACGTTAGGTGCAATAGTAAATTGACTATGATAACAAAGGAACATTTTTTGGAAATTGCGAAAAAAAATGGCGAATTTTCTAGTTGGGCAGTTTGGGCAAATGAAGACAAAAAGCCTAAATCAAATATCGGTGACTTGAGCATTTTCGATTTGGAGCAAAATCCAAAATTACTTGAGACACTTAAACCGAATGTTTTGATGGTAGGTCTAAATTTTTCCAGAACATCAGAAAGAAAAACATTTGGGAACTTTCACGACAAACGACCACAAGGACAAGATTACAAAATCAGATTTGCATTCCGAGACACTCCATTCTATGGAGCATACATGACAGACATAATTAAAAACTTTGAAGAAAAGATATCAGGAAATGTTCTCACCTTTCTAAAAAATAACAAAGAATTTGAATTGCAAAACATAAAATTATTTGAACAAGAAATTAAAGACCTAAAATGCAATGATCCATTCATTCTAGCCTTTGGTAACATTACTTATGATTTACTGACTAAACATTTTGGAGAAATTTACCGGATTAAAAAAGTGATGCACTATAGCCAACAAATAAGTAAGGAAAATTATCGAGAAGCTGTAATGAAAGCAATCATAAATTCGAACAATGCGTAAAAAAACTACTGCACCTAACAGCGCCTAAGCACAATGGCGAACGAAGAAATAAGTAAAAATGAAAATAATCAGTCGCCACTGTGCCTAGGCGCAAACCGTTAGCAGTAATACCTGTAGAACGAAACAAAATCCCATAAATATTTGAAGTATATACCAAAAAGGTATACATTTGTAAAAACTATTTATATGAAGACTTTATCATTAAAACTGGACGATGAAATTTTTGCCGATGCGGAAAAAATGACATCGAAACTTAATTTGGCGAGAAATCGATACATAAACGAAGCTGTTAGTATCTACAACTTATTTAATAAAAGACGGCTTTTAAAAAACCAATTGACAAAAGAATCCAAGCTGACGAGCAAAGATTCAATGGACATATTGCGTGAATTTGAAAAATTGATAGATGAGGATTAAGCAATTCGACATTTGGTTGGCCAACTTAAATCCCAGTAGAGGAACTGAGCCTGGAAAAACAAGGCCTGTTGTTGTCGTTCAAACAGATTTACTAAACGATATACATTTATCTACTTTGATTTGTCCAATCACGACAAATGTCAAACCGGAAATTGAACTGTTGCGCGTTCACTTAAAAAAGGGACAACTCGATAAGTTAAGCGACATCTTAGTCGATCAAGTTCGTGCTATTGACAATACGAGATTCTTGAAGAAAATTGGACAGCTTACAAAAGATCAGAAAACTAAGCTTAAAAATAATTTAAGAATAGTACTCGACATATAGACGCATAGGCACTACTGCTAATAGTGGTGACCGTTGCACAACTACCATTTTCAAAAAATAAATTTCCTATTCCCCTGAATAGCGCCACACCTTCCCACTCCACAAATTTTCACAGCGTAATTTTTTCGTTAAAAAGTCACTGAAATGGGAATACGATCAATCTTAACTTTTCGCTTAAATAACCTTTTAAACTCATCCGTAAGATTTGGCAGTAAGGGAAGACTTTCGATGCCCTGTTCTTTTCTCCTTTTGTAAATAGCAATATTCATTAGTAATATATGCTACCACATTTCTGACAAATCATTCCACCATTTATTTGTTTCTAGCATGCGTTTAACGGATATTTCAATTTGAATAATTGGTTAAATACTGCTCATGAAAATTATTTTGTTGCCTCTAATGACTGAGAAAATCGATCAAAAAAAACGACAGCACGGAAAATATCCATACATCAAGATTAGAACCAAAACTAAATTATTTATCCTAATGGAAAAGGAAAGTTCTTCCAAAAAACAGAACCAAATTCGTGAATGTACTTAACCGCTACATATTTTCAACATTAACTCCAGAAAAGAAAAAAACCACCTGATCACATCTCTTTATCCCCAAAAACTTTTTTATACGCATCCTCAAACGAGTATCCATCATTCATGAGGCACTTGATTTTCGCCCCTTGGATTTCAAAAACAGCAGGGTTTTCCGTCTTTACGAAAGAGAAACAGAATGAAATGCCTGTGATTTGATTTTCATCAATCTCTAGCATCAATCCTGTTTTTGATTTCTCTGATGAATCAGCCACCTTTCTAGGGAATTCTCCATCGTTGAAGAGTACAACAGGATTGCCAATTTTGCACATAATACACTGGTCGAAAAGCACAGACTTAATTTCTGTCAGATCTAATTCAGATGAAATCCAATTGATGAAAGTATTTTTATCTGCGTCAATAGTACTCAAATCCGAATGCTGCATTTCAAAAAGTCCAGTATCCGATAATAGTGAGCTAAGCAAATCGATATTCTTATCTTTAATCGCATTGGAAAATATTTTTACTGTGTCTTTTACTTTTTTTTCAATTTTTATCATAACATTATTTATTTCTATTTAACATAAACATTTCTATTAGCAATATGTAAGATTATGCAAAGTGCTGATTCTACTGGTAAAATTTGCAACAGTTAATGCACTCTATCTGCATAGATCTAAATTAGGTATTTCTAATTTCAAAATACAGTGTTTGATACATCATATATGATGATAATTATTAATCATCAGAAATATTTAAAAAAAAACTTTCATATCCCCTATTATAACTTAATCCCCACAAATATTTTCTCAGGAGAATTCTTGAAATAAAGATTCAATGCAGGACAAAGCCAAACTTCTCTGCTGCCATCACTGTTCTTAAAATCCTTCAATCCTTCTGGGATGTATACACTACCCATTTGTGCAAACTTCTTGAAGGTCAGCTCCGCATCGACTCCACGAAATTCTTGCTTTGCGAAGATGGCATTGAAACCCGTTTTTGCTTTGGTACGAATTCTTTTTTTTCGCAACAAATAATCGATCAGATCATCTGCACCTGCAACAAATGGTTCCGCATCTAATCCTGTTCGTTCATCATCAAATACCCATAAGCCGGATTTGTAATAAGGGTGAATTACTAAAATGCTGTTATTGCTTTTGATCACTTTACGTCCAACAAAAGATGCGTTATACGCGATGAGTTTTTGATTTGCTTTTTTCATGATTTTGTTTTTTTAAGTTTAGTCAAAGGTTTGGCTAGTCTGCATGAAAAGAAGAATCCTTACAAGCTTGTAAAGAATTGTTATCTGAAGCTTGAAGATGCAGATTTGCACAAAACTTAAGAACATGAAAAACAGAAAAACCTTTTATCATCTTGTGCTTGATCGTAGTGGCAGCATGACCACTTGTTGGAAATCCACCATCTCGGCGCTCACCGATCAAATGATCAAAATCCGACAAATGGACTTGAATCATCCTGAACAGGAAATCTATGTTTCACTTTGCATTTTTGACAATCAAATCGAATTTCCATTTGGCGTCACAAAATGCAGCAATGCGGATTTCAGTATTCTTGAAAATCTTTCTCCACGAGGTAACACTGCGCTCTTTGATGCCATCGGTGAGAGTATTCGACAAATCGATTTTGTCGCAGGTGATTCTTTGTCGCGACAAGAAGCAAGTGTTGTAATGCTTGTATTGACTGACGGACATGAGAATGCATCTACACGCTATTCCTCTTCCATGATTCGAAAAGAAATGGACAAGTTGAGGGCTACAGACCTTTGGACTTTTGCATTCATCGGTGCAGATTTCGATATCACCGCCACAGCAGAAACCTTCAATGCCGACAAGAGCAGTCAAATGAATGCCTCCAAGAAAAATATGCATGAGGCTTTTGCTTCGGTAAATGAGAACCTAGACTCTTACTGGAGCATGAAGAAAATTGGAAAAATCAAAAAGAATCTTTTTGGTGAGTAGTATGAATGGATGAAAACAAATATTTTCCGTCGGACGAAAAAGCTGCAGCGTCCGACGGAAAATTTATATTTGAATTTAGACTGGATAGTTTTTAATTTAGAAGAATTATGAATGTACACCTAATACGCAGTTCGGAGTTTGATTCTAACCATTTTTGGGAAGTGCTTGATCTGTTGCAGAAGTTTCCTGGCATCATGCGGTTCTTTACCAATGAAGAGCACGTGCTAATTGCGGATGAAGAAATCAGGCAGGAGAAGTACGACAGCGAAAATTTTCATGTTCAGAAAAGTCTATCCATGGAGATGTGCAGCGATAAAAAAGTGGAAGTAGTTAAATGGGAAACCTTCTTCGGAAAGTGTAATGATTTCCGTCGCAAGAACGATATTGGTGATGAAGAATTTGTTGTGTTACTCACCGATTACAGCAACGATAAAAATTGGTTTGCTGCAGCAGATCCAAATGCAAGAAATCTTTTTGTTCAAACCAAGTATTGGGATTACTTCGCCGGCAGCGATCAACGATATCCTGTAGCTTATCATGTGGTAACGGTAATTCTGAAGAAACTGATGTTTCGAGATTACTTGGACTTGAACCTGCACTGGCACGAAAAACCGGTTGGGTGCATGATGGATTTCTGTCGCAATAAAAATGAGATTTCACTCAAACTACGTACTGCAGATATATGTCCAGATTGCTTAAAGCTGATTAGCGAACGTAAAGTTGATCATACGGTAGTGCAACAAGTGTTTGATGTGCTTGATGGCATACGCACGCAGATGGTTTACAAGGAGCGTTTCGTGATCAACCGAAAAGCTCCACTGATGGTATTTGAGGGACGAAATCAAAGGATAGTTTTCCCTGAACTTGGTGATCTGGAAATTCGACTGACACCGCTTGAAAAAACCGTATATCTTTTTTTCTACCGCCATCCTGAAGGTGTTGAACTAAATTGTGTTCAGGACCATAGAGCTGAAATTTTAAATATCTATGAAAGTCTGAGCAACGCGGATAATGTGAAGACCATGGAAGCACGCATTGATGATTTGATTAGTCCGCTGTCAAATTCTATAAGTGAAAAGATATCGCGAATAAAGAGAAAATTCTCTGAAGCATTGGGAGAGGAAATGGCGAATGATTTTGTCATCGGCGGTGAGAATGCTGAGAAGAGATTTATTCAGGATACCAAGGGCATTCACAATGCACTGACTTCATAATATAATAGGGCAAAAAGATTTTCCGTGTTAACACAGAACTAGATTTTCAAGCTTGTTTTTTTCTATGTGATTTTACGTGTAAACAAAGATTTTCCGTGTTAACACCGAATTTGATTTCCAATCTTGTTTTTCATCGTCATTTTTTCGTGTTTACACAGAACTTGATTTTCAATCTTGTTTTTTGAATGCGACTTTTCCGTGTTTACACAGAACTTGATTTTCAATCTTGTTTTTTGAATGCGACTTTTCCGTGTT
>CAIQQJ010000031.1 GCA_903873905.1 uncultured Flavobacteriales bacterium | reverse complement strand
TCTCCTGATGGAAAACATTTGGTGTTCTCGTCAAATCGTTTGAATGGCGGAACACATGATACGAATGTCTTCATTGCTGATTGGGTGAAATAGCCCGTCCAGATTGAGGATGCTTGTTAAAAACAGTCAAAACATAATTTGTTTCGGTTTGTGAGTGGAAATTAGTGACCTGCGCATTACATTTGATGCATCCTAAACCATAAATAACTCATGAACAGAATTACAAGAAATATTTTTTTCCTTTCAGGATTATTGATCTCTTCAATTGGTTTCTCACAGGAAATAAGCAAGGATCGCATCAAAAAAGATATTACCTATCTCGCTTCAGATAAACTGAATGGGCGCGGCACGGGATCAAAAGGAGAAGCCTTGGCTGCAAAATATATTGCCAAGGAATTCAAGAAAATTGGTTTGAAACCGAAAGGAACGGATGGCTATTTCTTCCCATTTACATTCAATCATAAAGTTGATCCAAAAGATTCCGCTTCTCCTATGGAAGCACGCCATGGAAAAGATGTTGTCGGATTTCTTGATAACGGTGCGGAATATACAATTGTAATTGGGGCACATTATGATCACCTTGGTTTAGGTCATGATCACAATTCACTTGATCCTAATCCGGAGGGGAAAATTCACAATGGAGCAGATGATAATGCATCAGGAACTTCAGGTGTAATGGAACTTGCGCGTTATTATGCCGGCAATAAGGAAAAGGAAAAATATAATTTCCTCTTCATCTGTTTTTCAGGTGAGGAATTGGGATTGTACGGTTCAAAAAAATTCTGCGAAAGTCCAACAATTGATTTGACAAAAGTGAATTACATGATCAACTTGGATATGATCGGACGTTTTAATGATTCCACAAAAGCATTGGTCGTTTATGGTGTTGGAACTGCACCAAACTGGGTGCCAATCATGGATCAAATGAGGACAATTTTTCACGTGAAAAAAGATTCTGCGGGAATTGGACCTTCTGACCAAACTTCTTTTTATTTGAAAAATATTCCTGTTTTGTTTTTCACCACAGGACAACATTCCGATTATCACAAACCTTCAGATGACGTTGAAAAAATAAATCTTGATGGGGAAAAAATGGTTTTGGAATATGTCATCAACATAGAAATCGCAACAGAGAAACTCGAAAAACTTCAATACCTCACCACCAAAAATCCTGATTCTGGAACGCATGTTTACAAAGTAAAAATGGGTTTGATGCCTGATTATACTTATGAAGGAAAAGGAATGCGTGTGGATGGTGTTACTGATGGAAAACCAGCGCAAGCCGCAGGAGTGAAACAAGGTGATATTTTATTACAAGTTGGAGAAACGCCAGTCAACAGTGTTATGGATTATATGAAATCACTGGGCACTTTTAAGGTTGGCGATTCCACAACAATAAAAGTTAAACGGGGAGATCAAGAACTGACATTAAAAGTCACTTTCTAATTTATCTCCACAATAGCTTTTGCGAACGCTGCAGCAAATAAGATGAAGGAAAATATTCTCATAAAGAATGCAACACTCGTAAACGAGGGAAAAACATTTTCTTCTGATGTTTTAATTGTCGATGGAAAAATAGCATCGATTCAAAAAAACATTTCCGCTGGCGAAAACACAAAAATCATTGACGCAAGCGGCTTGCATTTGCTTCCTGGATTAATTGATGATCAAGTTCATTTCCGTGAACCCGGTCTTACACACAAAGCGGAAATTTATACCGAAGCAAAAGCTGCAGTTGCGGGTGGTGTTACCTCTTTCATGGAAATGCCCAATACAGTTCCTCCTGCAACCACGCAGGAATTATTGGAACAAAAATATACACGAGCATCAGAAGTTTCCCTTGCAAATTATTCGTTTTACATGGGAACAACGAATACGAATATTGATGAAGTATTGGCAACAGATCAAAAGACGGTTTGTGGATTGAAAGTTTTTCTAGGTTCTTCCACCGGCGATATGTTGGTGGATAATGAAAAGGAGTTGGATGAAATTTTCAGTAAAGTGAAAATGCTCATTGCGGTGCATGCCGAAGATGATGGCATGATCAAGAACAATCTTGAAAAATTCAAGGCTCAATACGGAGATAATATTCCTGCAAAGTTTCATCCTCAAATCAGAAGCAGGGAAGCTTGTTTTGCTTCCTCTTCCAAAGCAGTTGCGCGAGCGAAAAAATTCGGAACACGATTACATGTGTTTCATCTTTCAACTGCAGATGAACTTTCTTTGTTCGACAATTCCATTCCATTAAAAGAAAAATACATCACTGCTGAAGTTTGTGTTCATCATCTTTGGTTTACGGATGCTGATTATGATCGACTCGGAAATTTCATCAAATGGAATCCCGCCATAAAATCCGCTGCTGATCGTGATGCATTGTGGAATGCTGTTCTTGATAATCGCATTGATGTGATTGCAACGGATCACGCACCACATACACTCGAGGAAAAAAATCTTGTTTATACAAAAGCTCCTTCTGGCGGACCATTGATTCAACATTCACTTGTTGCAATGCTTGAAAAATCTTTCGAAGGGAAAATTTCCATTGAACGTGTGGTGGAAAAAATGTCTCATGCGGTTGCTGATCTTTTCAGAATAGAAAAACGCGGTTACATACGAGAAGGTTATTGGGCTGATCTTGTTTTGGTGAATCTCAATTCACCTTGGACGGTTACAAAAGAGAGTTTGCTTTATAAATGTGGATGGTCGCCATTGGAAGGAAATGTTTTCCGCGCGAAGGTGGAAAAAACTTTTGTGAATGGGAATTTGGTTTTTGATAATGGCAAATTTGATGAAAGCGTCAGAGGAATGAGAATGTTGTTTGGTAGTTTTTAAGAAGAGTTTGTTTTCCCGTAGCTTTTCGTTTTAAAATCATTTTTTATTTTTTGGTTTTATTCAACAGCTGAAATTTCACAGATTTTGGATTTGGGTTCTTGCATTAATCAAGAATAGATCGAAAATAATTGGGAGGGAATTTAAAATGAAAAATGTCCCACATACGAAAAACACAGATGCATACGTTTTATAGGTAGACAATCTCTCGAACATGAAAAACTTTACTCCAGAAAAGGCAGAATCAATTCATGCAAAAGGAGGCACTCATGTTCATTCCGATAAAAAAAGAGAAAGAAAAAACTCGTGTTGTTGCAATTATCGCTGGGGAGTTTTCTTCCGCTATTAAATTAATTCTATTGCTGCTTGCATTGTTTTTTGCAGCTCAAAGTCACGCGCAATGCAGAGGATGTGTGAGTCCTGATACCACTACGAGTGTGCTCATTCCAGGAACAGGAGCGAGAAATCCAATTCCATATCCTTTTGTGCGTGAAGCTGACGTAATGTGGTCGAAGCGAATTTGGCGCACGCTTGATTTGCGTGAAAAATTAAATCAACCCTACTTTTATCCAGAAGAACCTCATAATGGATTGAGAAGTTTATTTGACGTGATAAAATGTGGCGTGATGAATGGTTGTGTGATCGCGTTTGATAATCCGGTATTTGATGATGAATTCAGAGTGAAGATGTCGCCAGAAATGATTGAAAATCTTTTGATTTCAAAAGAGGTGATTCAAGTGGAAGATCCAAACAATCCTGGAACTTATAGAATGGATACGGTTACCAATGAAATTTCAAGTAAGGACATACTTGCCTATTGGATAAAGGAAGATTGGTTTTTTGACAAACAACGATCAGTAATGGATGTTCGAATTCTCGGAGTTTGTCCACTTGCTACAAAAACAGATGCAACTACTGGAGAAATTTTAGGATATCGCCCATTGTTCTGGGTTTATTTTCCGCAGCTTCGCCCATTACTTGTTCGACAAAGAGTTTTTCTCGGAAATAATTTTTCCATTCCAACTACTTACGACGATCTTTTTCAAGAGCGTTATTTCAGCAGCTACATTCACAAAGAATCGAATGTATATGATAGGACCATTAATTCCTATGAAACAGGACTGGATATTTTGTTGGAAGGAGAAAAAGTGAAAGAGGAAATTTCAAATTTCGAAAGTGATTTGTGGCATCTTTGAAAAACAATTTTGAATTTTGAATTCTAAATTTTGAATTAATGATAATTAAAAATTCAAAACTAAGAATTCAAAACTAAGAATTCAAAATTAGTTCAGTCAATTGCTCTTTGCAGGAAATCATTCAGCGGTTTCATTGCTTTGCAAATTGCTATCGCACTTTTTGCATAATTTTTACTGAGCACATCTTTTTCCTTGATTGCTCCAACGACAATGAAACTTTTGAGTTTTAAAAATTCAAGGGCCTTGTGATCTTTGGGATAACCTTTTGGAACATTTACAAGTTTATCATCTTGATCCAATTCGCCGAAAACTTTTTTGAAATTCTTGTCATTGATGATTTTCGAAAATTCCTTAAAGTTGTAATCTATTTCCTGACGGATTTTAGCAAGTTCCGGAGCAGGTGGCATCCACATTCCTCCTGCTACGAATGAATTGCCGGGTTCAATGTGAATATAATAGCCGGGAGAAAAATCTTTTTTCCCTGCAGGATTAATTCCTGCACCAAGATTGGTTTTGTAGGGACGTTTATCTTTTGAAAATCGAACATCTCGATAAATTCGGAACATGCATTTTTTTGCAGTGATTTCCGATTTTATTCGTTTGTCAAAAGTGCGAATGCCTGTGAGAATGTCATCTATATTTTTCTCCACATCATCTTTCGCTGTGAGATAGTTGTTTTTATTTTTTTCAAACCAATCGCGGTTGTTGTTGGTTTTGATTTTTTTCAGAAAATCTAAAGTGGATTTCTGTATCATTCCAGTAAAATTTATTGGTTAATTAATTGTTTTGATCGGAAGTTCCATCCAATTCATCCGTCAAGCGTTGAACAAAACGGTATTTGCTTAGGAATTCTCTTGCAATGATTCTGCAAATGGTGTACAAAGGAACCGCCACAATCATTCCGCCAATTCCTGCAACAGTGCCAGCGACAAGAACAACAAGGAAAATTTCAATCGGATGGGCCTTGACACGCTTTGAAAAAATATAAGGTTGCACGAGAAATGCATCCGTCAAATTCATGGCAACAAAAACTAAAATTATTTTTTCAATAAGAGGAAGAAGGCCTGTGTAGAAATCAAGTGTGAGGTTGGATGAAACGCCAATTACAATTGCAAACGCCCCGCCGATTAGTGGACCAACGTATGGAATGATATTCATTATGCCAGCGAAGAACCCAATGATGAATGCATTTTTCACTCCTGCAATAGCAAGCCCAATACTTACGAATGTCGCAACAAATAAAACATCCAGTAAAACGCCAGTGAAATATTTACGCAGCATCGTTTGACTTTCACCAAAAATATTTCGAACGCTTTTTAAACTTTTGGTAGGCACTAGCAACAATAATAATTCAAGAATTGCAGGACCATCTTTGATAAAAAAGAAAGTGAAGAATGAAATTGCAAAAAAGGCAATCATTGTTGAGCCGAAAAGAGAAAACAGACTGTTTGCAAAGGAAGAGATCTGTGTGACGTTCAAGATTTTTCCCGCGCCTTCTTGAATGTATTGCTCGAGTGTTTCTTGCTTTCCATTCGATTGTTGCATACTTACGAATGCCTGTTGAACCTGTGCAATCGGTTCGTGAAAGGCAGTGGTAAGTTGTTTCGAATCAACATTGGAAATAATTTTTGCTTGATCAACAAATAGCGGAATGAAAATGGCGACGAAAGAAAAAATAACCAAATAAATTCCAAGAAGTAAAACAACCGCACGAATCCCTCGCGGCATTTTTTTCTTTCCAATTTTTATTTTCTCCAACTTGTTTTCCAGTGGACGAGTAATCATGGCAAGAATTGCCGCAACGATCAAATAAATAAAAATGGTTCTGACTTGCCAAAATGCCCACGCGCCAGAGCAAATCAGAACAATACCAATAAAAATAAGAATACCTGAAACTGTAAATGTGCGGATGTTTGACATTGGGAAATAAAGGTAATTAAAGCGTGACAAGTGACAAGGGGCAGGTGAAGTCAGTAGGGAAAAGGCGTTTTTTATCGGAAAGTACTCCTTTGTTATTGTACTTGTCACTCGTCACCTGTCACTTGTCCCCGTTTAGTTCTTACCTTTGCACCCTAATTATGATTTCCGCCAATAATATTACCGTTTCCTTCGGAGGATTCACACTCTACGATGGCATTTCATTCCTGATCGGCGATCGTGATCGCATTGGTCTTGCTGGAAGAAATGGCGCTGGAAAATCCACGCTCTTAAAAATTCTTGCAGGTCATCAACGACCTGATTCAGGCGATATTGCGCGTCCCAATGGATGTACACTTGGTTACCTGGCACAAGACATGGTGCACAATTTGGGCAAGACTGTTTTTGATGAAGCTTCAACCGCTTTTGCGGAATTGAAAGATCTTGAGTCAAAAGTGGAGGAACTTACGGGCCAGCTTTCAAGCCGTACCGATTATGAATCCGATGAATACATGGATATCATACATCAGCTGACTTATGCCAATGAGCGTTTGCATGTGTTGGATGGATTTTCGATGGAAGGAAAAATCGAAGTCACATTAATGGGACTTGGTTTTGAAAGGAAAGATTTTTCACGTTTGATGGATGAGTTCAGTGGTGGTTGGAGGATGCGTGTTGAATTGGCAAAATTGCTTTTGAAGCAACCGAATGTTTTGTTGCTTGATGAGCCTACCAACCATTTGGATATTGAATCCATTCAATGGTTGGAAGAATATTTGAAAACCTATGATGGAGCTGTTGTAATTGTTTCTCACGATAAAGCCTTTCTTGATAATTTGACCAATAGAACATTGGAATTATCAGTTGGAAAATTATTTGATTACAAGGCGAATTATACAAAATACCTGCAGTTAAGAGCCGAACGTCGCGAACAACAGGCTTCCGCTGCGAAGAATCAACAGAAGGAAATTGAACGTACCGAACAACTCATTGATAAATTCAGAGCGAAAGCAAGTAAAGCAACATTTGCCCAATCGTTGATCAAGAAATTGGATCGGATGGATATTATTGAAGTGGATGAAGAAGATACTGGTGGAATCAGATTCAAATTTCCACCTGCGCCGCGTTCAGGAAAAGTTGCTGTAGAGGCAATAGGTGCTTCGAAAGCTTATGGCGACAAAGTTATTTTCAAGAATGTAGATTTTAATATTGAGCGGGAAGAACGAATTGCTTTTGTTGGGAAAAACGGTGAAGGAAAATCCACAATGATCAAGTTGATCACAAAGGTGGAATATCCAACTTCTGGAACAGTTGCACAAGGTTTCAGTATTGATACCGGTTATTTTGCACAAGATGATGCGGATACTTTGGACGGAACAAAAACCGTTTTCGAAACGATCGATGATTTAGCAGTTGGCGATATGCGAAAGCAAGTGCGTGGGTTGTTGGGATCATTTTTATTCAGTGGAGATACCGTTGATAAAAAAGTAAGAGTGTTATCAGGTGGAGAGCGTACACGACTTGCCTTGTGCCGTTTGCTTTTACATCCCTACAATTTGTTGATTCTCGATGAGCCGACCAATCACTTGGACATGCGTTCGAAAGATGTTTTGAAAAGTGCCTTGATGAAATATGATGGCACTTTGATTATTGTTTCCCATGATCGTGATTTTCTTCAAGGATTGACGAAGAAGAGTTATGAATTCAGAGGTGGTAATGTAAAACAACACATTGGCGACATCAATGAGTTCCTGAAATTCAGAAAAATCGAGAGTATTGCCGAGTTGAATAAAAAGACAACTTTGGCGCAAGCTACAGGAACAGTTGTGACGAAAGTGGCTGGCGTTAGCAATGCAGAAAACGAAGAAGCACGTAAAAAACAAAAAGAAAATACGGCTTTGAAGAATAAAATTTCAAAAGTGGAGGAAGAAATTTCAAAACTGGAGAAAGAAATAAAAATCGTTGATGATCAATTATTGGATCCAGCGAAATATCAGGATGCGATGAATGATCCGACAACTTTCAAGAATTACGAAGCGAAGAAAGTGAAATTGGAAGAGAAGATGAAAGAGTGGGAAGATTTGAGCGCACAGATCTAAAAAAATAATTACCAATAAAAAAAACACCGAATTACCATTGCAATAGGAGCTTTGGTAATTCGGTAATTTTTTGAAAATTCAAATTGTAATTATTGCATTGTTCTTGTCATCGATTCTGGAATGCAAATAATAAAATCACCAAGACCTAAACTTTCCGTACTGAGCTTTTCAATATTTTCCTGAGAGGCAGCAGAAATAACAAGCACTTTTAAATTTGGGTTGCTTTGTTTCAAATACCAACAAATAGCTGAATGGTTGTTGCTGTGATATGCACCATTGTAGTGCAAAAATGTTTGTCCAGGTTTCCAGTTCTGCATGATGAAATGGGCCATGGTAGCATCTTTTGAAGCTTGTGACATAGGTAGATTTTGTCCACCATGTCCACCGGAATTTTCGAAAATTTCCTTGTAAGATTGAACGGTGCTGTCGTATTTAATTGGAAGAGGAGCAATCCATTGTTTTGCTTCTTTGCTAATTGTATCAAGTGAGGCGAGGCCTTTATGGTAAACCATGCTCGCATAACGACGTGGAATATTTGTTGCGACGAAGTTCAATTTATTTGCTTTCGCGAATTCAATCAGTGGCTTGTAATCCGTTCCATAATTTCCCCAGAGTCTTGTATCCTTCTCAAATGCAGAATCGGAAATAACGCCCGTTAAATATTTGGTAAGAACAATTTGGTTGTCGGCTTCAAACATTTCCGCACCCAAAACGAGTTTGTCTTTTTTCTCGGCATACAAATCCTTGGTAAGTTCAAGTTCCAGCCAATGACAAATAGGATTATCATGAAATTCACCGAAGAAAATCATATCAGACTCTTTGGCTGCTTTCAAAAGTTTTTCATAAGAACTTATTTTTCCTTTGTCATTGTAAATCAGATAGGCTTTTTTCTCAGCAGTAAAACTGAGTGTGAAAATTGCAAGGGCTGCGAAGATGATTGTTTTTTTCATGTGCATTTTTGTTTGCTTAAATATGCTGATTCATTTCGGAATATTGAGCATTTACCTGTTAAAGTTTTGGAATTCGATGAATTACAGTTCATTCCGATTGTGAAACATGATTGTCCGATTTATACAAGCATAACTTAAATGGACGTTGGATTTTATTTTGCGTGAGGGATAGCAGTGAAAAGCCCGGAAGTGGTAGTGTTGGGTTTTCAAACCCAACACTGCGGCTGAGGACTTGGAACGGATAGCCCGACCTGTAAGGGCACGCCCAACAATTACAACTTCTACTTTTAGTGTGGATTATATTTCAAATCTGATAAAGCAACACTGCAATAATAACTCCAACTGTTGCTATTGGTGCGAGCACTCCACAGGTATAGCCAATAGCTGCTTTTTTATGCTTCTCGTGTTTTGCGCCCGCCAAATAACCGGCATGATAATCGGCGTTACTGTTTAGTAGATCATTATTCGGGTTGGCGGGATTGTACAAATTTTTCGGTGGGGTAGCGTAAATGACAACACCTCCAATTAGCCCTAAGCCTATAAAATAAGTTCCGAGTCCACAGGCAACTTCACCTACAACGATTCCACCAGTTTTGAAATATTTCTTCGCGTCGTTTTGCCCCATTTTATAAAAATCCAATTTTGATTTTGAATCATTTGTAACCATGACATCTTTATGTTCCACCACTTCTGAGGAACCGTTGCCGAAATGAATAAGAGAAAAATTATTATTCGGAGCCATTGTCAAATCGCCGATTGTAGAATCGACTGGCAAGAATGAAATGAAGCCAGGATCTATTGTAATAATTTTGCAAATGGTTTTTGTTCCATTCAGTTGGATGAGTGTATCGGGAACAAAAAAGAAAATTGTTTTCTGATGGTTCTGTTGCATTGCCAGAATATCCTGTTTTTGCAAGAGCGTGATTTCTTTTTTTGTTGTATCCTCACTTTGATAGGCAAGCAGTGACGAATCAACTTCAACGATTTTGCAGGCAATTTTCTCCCCATTTGATTTTACCAAAATATCTTGCGCGAAGAATTTTATTTGAAATGCAATGCAGAGTATGCAAGTGATTATAGTTTTCATGAATCTCTATTTTATGATGAACCAAACAATAACTAATTCAATTTGAATTAATCTTTGCGTGAGTTGAATCCAATAACAAGACTTACACGATATCCAGAATGGGATGTAACACCTGGAATGGTTGTCATAATAGAAGTGTTTGTTGCTGGATCGTACACGTAATTAGTGGATGGCAAAGTTGTTTTTGTAATGGAAGGGAGAAAAACAAGGTTTACAGGAAATGTGACTTTGCCAGCCTTGAAGGAAGCGCCTGCTGCAAAAACAACTGAAGCTCCTCCCAGAGAAATGCTTGGTCCCATTCCCAATTCGATCCCACTTTTAGTTCTGAAACCAATAAGGCCTGTTGCGCTAGGAAGAAAAAGTCCTTGTTCTAGTCCGCCAATCATTGGAACAAATTCCACCAATCCACTTGATCCGTCTTTCAAGGTGAAAATACGTGTTTCAAATTGCCATCCGAATTGTGTAATAACGGGATTCACTCTTCGGTTGAACAAATTGTCCATTTTGTCGTTTGAAGTTCCAGGTCCCAAGACAGTGAAACCAAGTCGTGGACCACCATAACGCTTAACAGGTTCGAGTGCGTCATCTTCCTTGGCAGTTGTTGTGCTCGTTGCCGTTGTTGCCGCAGTTGCTGGGGCTTTGGCTTCAGTGAAGGTTTCCTGCTTGCCATTTTGATACGTGATCATTTCAATGTCCGTTTTTGCCATTGTATAAATTGGCCCTTCTTGTGTTTTTTTGAATTTGACTTGATCGCTTGTGATTTCAATTACAGCACCTTTTATTTCGCTTCCATTTTTCAATTTGATAATATCCTGTGCGTTCATTTTAATGGTGAACAGGAGCAGTGCGATGGCGATTAGGTTTTTCATTTTGGTTGGGTATAAATTTGAATTTTTGGTTTTGATGAAGCAAATATAGGCGGTCAAGCCATGGTGGCGAAATGGCAAATCGCACATACGTGCATGATTTGTAGGGTTAATCAGTAATGATTGTAAAATTTAGCACAGCATGCAGCACACTTTTGCGGATTTTGCAACTCGATTTGCCCCCATGGGAAATTATCCCAAAAATATTTTTCATTGAATCGAATTTCATTAATAAAATTTCAAATCGAAAGGCTTTTGAATCAATTACCATTCTGCTGCTTGACTATTCTGTATACATGAATTGTACCAAAAGAACCAACTTGTTCACCAAGGAAACCTGAACTGTCGAGTTGTTGCTCCAGTTTTCTTGAATCAGAAACGAAATAATAATTTTCATTTTTCATTCTTTCCTTCAACAAGGATTGATCGATTTCGTCATTGGAATAATTCCATCCCGAACGATCGAAATAATAAAACCAGATTTGTCCTGAAGGATCATTTGCGGTAATTACTGATGCATTTTCAGGGACAATTTTTTTAATAGCAGCTGCATAATTCATGACATCAGGATTGAATCCGGGCTTCTTGCTATCCCATCGTGAGTCGATTCTTAAAAAGGCGGTGAGCGGAAGAATGCAAATCAAAAAGGCAACAATTATTTCAAAACGAGGCCGTAATTGCAACAATCGAATGGCACCGAAAATAATTATCAGGAAGAGCAAAGGGAGAAATGGAAACAGGTAATAATCATGATTCGTTGCAATCAGCTGAAGCTCGAAAATAAAATAGGCGAGCACGCAAATCCCAACAGTTGCGAGATAAATGAAAAAAGGATTGCTATAGAATTTTTTTCGCGAAAGATAAATTGCTCCTGTAATGAAAAATGGAATGGCTGCATAGTTGATGAGCAATTCCGGCAAGGTGGAAGAAAAGTTTCCCCATAAATGCCGCAACAATCCCATTCCAGTGTAAGAACTTGAATCCATCAATCCTTGTGTTACCGATGGACTTCCTCGCCAAGCTGAAATGATGATTGCGTAATACAATATTGGAAAGAGAATAAATCCCCAACCGAAAAAAGATTTTATTACGGATTGGATGAATTCTTTTTT
>CAIQQJ010000030.1 GCA_903873905.1 uncultured Flavobacteriales bacterium | reverse complement strand
CTTGGTATGAAAATGGTATGCCTAAATTTTACCAATTCTATGAAAATGGGTTGAAAGAAGGAACATGGCTCGTTTATGCCGATCCCTCTGTTGCAACCGATACATTTCCCTCCTTCATTGACAATTATTCAAAAGGAAAACGGGAAGGTATTCATAAAGCATACGGTCATGGAAAACTTACTGAAGAACAATTTTATGCGAATGACCAATTGAACGGTTCTTACAAAAAGTGGGATGCTAACGGCAATCTGAGTGTTTTAGAAAATTACGTGAAGGGAAATCGTGATGGGCTTTGTAAGTATTTCAACAATGGAAAATGCATTCGTGAAGCAATTTATTCAGATGGAAAAATAAATGGAACAGAAAAAGAATTTGAGGAATCGGGGATGATGTTTAGGATTTCTTGGTACACGCAAGGACAAATTGATTCAACACGCAATTTTCACCCAAATGGGAAAACGTCCATTTTCAGAAGCTATAAATACTATCCAGGATTTGTAAGGACTGAAGAATTTTCCACTTATACCGAATGGGATGCCGCGGGAAATTTATTGTTGCGTGGAACGTATCATTTTGAAATGAAGGATAAGGATTGGACAACCTATTACAACGATGGAAAAATAAAGTCGTTAACGCCTTACACGGCTGGAAAAATAAAAGGTGTTTACAGAAAATATTATTCCAATGGAAAAAAGTTAATTGAATTGGAATGCGATGGGAATAGTGTTATAACACAACCAAAAGTTTGGGATGAAAAGGGAAATCCAATCAAGGCGGGAACGAAGCGATACCAGGAAATTGTGGATAGCAGTAAGCCAGGTGAAATTTATAATGATCCAAAAAAATATCGAGAGAATCGTACCTCGCAACCTGATTTGTTTCCTGGAGGTGATGAAAATAAAAAAGCAGTAGGTGGAAGAGGAGATGACTTGACAAAAGAAGATTCTAAGAATACAAATAATAATCAGAGTACATCTACTGAAATCACAGATCCAAGGGGAAATGGAAATGTTCCTTACCCAAAAGAGGATCCAAGAAACCCTTACCACGATCAGCTTGTAATTCCCAAAGACACGAGTTTGATTTTTCAATTTGCAGAAGTGATGCCTGCATTTCCAGGGGGAGGAGATACTTTGATAAAATTCCTCCAGAAGAATATTAAATATCCTGCCAAAAGTGATGGGAAACAGGGAACGGTGTATATCAGTTTTGTGGTTGAAAAAGATGGTTCAATCACAACCGTAAAACCACTCAAAGAAGTTCCTGGTGCACCTGAATTTACCAAAGAAGCTATTCGTGTGGTGAACAGTATGCCAAAATGGATTCCTGGAAAAATGAATGGAACATTAGTCCGTGTGGAATGTAAGTTGCCGGTGAGATTTGTCAAGAATTAAGTGGAAGGATCTTGTTGGTTTTACTGATTAGGAGGGAAAAAAGGCAAAAAGGCATTAATTTTCCTTGTCCAATCAGAATATCCCTACCTTAGTAAACCCTTGATCCCCAAACTCTCAAGGTAGTTCATGAAAAGTGTTTCTTCCATCCTTAAAGGGCTCAAAGCCAAGACTGAAAAAATGCTAACTTTGCAGGAAGCCCTGCTTAGTGATAATGCTCAGTTAAAGCTGAAAGTTAACAAGTTACAGAGTAGGGTGAATGACCTAGAAGCGTTGAAAAGCAAACTTGAAGATCAATACAATGTACTCAAGATTGCCCAAAATGTTTCTGGTGATAATGACAAGAATCTTGCGATTAAACTCAAGATAAACGAGCTGGTGCGGGAAATTGACAAGTGCATTGCACAGCTTAACAGGTGAAAACCGAATTAACAAGGAATCGAAAACCATGGGCGAAAAGTCCGTCAAAATAAACATCGCAGGCCGAACCTACCCCTTAAAGGTAGATTCCACTGAAGAAGCGTTTGTGCATGAAGCAGCAGTGCTCATCAACAAACGTGTTGCTCAGTTGGAAGCAGGTTTCGTTGTAAAGGATAAGCAGGATCTGCTTGCCTTGACGGCACTTCAATTCGCAACCCAATACCTCGAAGCGAAGACCAAAGTTGTGGATGATAAGGACGGACTACTATCAAGTCTCACTGAAATCGATGCACTTATGGACTCGTACCTTGCCAAATCGCGATAGGCATTGAAATTTCCCCTTTGGAGGAAAATTATCTGCACAATCACTTGTTAACGAATTCCCGTAACAAGCCCGTAAACTACGAGCAGAATGCGAGATTTTTGTATAGACTAAGTATTAACCAGATAAAACCAAATCCATTATGCCATCGATCGCAATACAGATGATTGCCGGAGTTGGTGCTTTACTTCTCGGAATAATTATTACGGCTACGATACTTCGTAATGCAGTAACAAGGAAAGCGAAAGAAAAACTCACATTGGCGGAAGCTGAAGGAGAAGCACTCAAGAAAGAAAAATTGCTCCAAGCAAAAGAAAAATTTCTGCAATTAAAAACGGAACATGATAAATCCGTTAATGAACGCAACAACCAAGTTCTTCAAGCTGAAACTCGCGCCAAGCAAAAAGAACAAAGTTTGAATCAGAAACTGGAAGACACCAAACGAAAAGATCAGGAACTCGAAAAACGAAAGAAAGATCTTGAAGTCCAACTGGAACTCAACAAGGCAAAAGAAGACGCAATTGAAAAATTGCATCGCAGTAAAGTTGAACAACTTGAAATCGTTGCCGGTATTTCTGCTGATGCAGCGAAAGTTGAATTGGTGGAATCCTTGAAAGCTGAAGCTCGTACCGACGCCATGTCATTCATCAAGGAAATAATGGATGAGGCGAAAATGACAGCTAGTAAAGAAGCGAAACGAATCGTTATTCAAACTATTCAACGTGTTGCAACTGAACATGCGATTGAAAATTCCGTTTCCGTTTTCCATATTGAAAGCGATGAAATGAAAGGCCGTATCATTGGCCGTGAAGGAAGAAATATCCGCACACTAGAAGCCGCAACTGGAATTGAAATTATTGTTGACGATACTCCTGAAGCAATTATTCTTTCCGGCTTCGATCCGATTCGTCGTGAAATTGCCCGTCTTGCTTTACATCAATTGGTAACCGACGGACGAATTCATCCTGCGCGCATTGAAGAGGTTGTGGAGAAAGTGAAGAAACAGGTGGAGGAGGAAATTATTGAAACAGGAAAACGTACCACAATTGATTTGGGAATTCACGGATTGCATCCTGAATTAATCCGAATGGTTGGTAGAATGAAATACCGTTCTTCTTACGGACAAAATTTATTGCAACACTCACGTGAAGTGGCAAATCTCTGTGCAATCATGGCAGGTGAATTGGGACTCGATGTGAAAGCAGCAAAACGTGCAGGACTTCTGCATGATATCGGAAAAGTTCCAGACGATCAACCCGAATTGCCTCACGCTATTTTGGGAATGAAACTCGCTGAGAAATTCAAGGAACGTCCTGACATTTGCAATGCAATTGGAGCCCATCACGATGAAGTGGAAATGAATTCGATGATTTCTCCAATCATTCAAGTGTGTGATGCTATTTCCGGTGCACGTCCTGGCGCGCGTCGTGAAATTGTTGAGCAATACATCAAACGTCTGAAAGATCTTGAAGCATTGGCGCTTTCTTATCCTGGCGTTGATAAAACGTATGCGATTCAAGCAGGAAGAGAATTACGTGTCATTGTTCAATCAGAAAAAATTTCTGACAAAGACGCTGAAAAACTCTCCACAGATATCTCAATGAAAATTCAAACCGAAATGACGTATCCTGGTCAAGTGAAAGTCACTGTGATTCGTGAGACGCGAGCGGTTTCATACGCAAAATAAAATAGTTGAAAGGTTGAAATTTGAAATTTGGAATATTACACTTTCCAACCTTTCAAATTTCAACCTTTCAACTTTTCAACTTTTCAACTTGCCAAGTGATAAAAAAATACCTCAGTTCCGAGTTTGCGAAAAACGTTATCACCTTGGTAACGGGAACTGGTATTGCACAAGCCATCGCATTTCTTGCGGCTCCTGTACTTTCAAGATTTTATGAGCCCGAAGATTTTACCGTCTTCGCATTGTTTTCTTCCACTGCGGCAATAGCTTCTGTTGTTGCAACAGCTCGATATGAATTGGCTATTCCACTTCCCAAAGAAGAGAAAGATGCGAAAAGCATTTTGCGTTTGTCATTGCTGATTAGTTTGATTGTTGCTATGGTGACACTCTTTGGCGTTGCTCTTTATGATTTTTTCGGAGGAAAATATAAGAGTGATCATTTCACATTTTGGTTTTATCTCATTCCCATTTCAGTATTTGCTACTGGTGCTTACAATGCATTTAATTATTGGTCGACCAGAATAAAAACGTTCCGGATGAATTCTGCTGGAAGAATTGCAATGGCAATAGTTACTGCATCAATCAGTATTCTTCTTGGTTACCTTTCTTTCGGGGCAACTGGATTGATTGTAGGTTTGGTGGCAGGACAAATTATGGCTATGTTGGTTTTATCGTTTCCTTATTTAAAAAACAGGAAAGCGTTTTTCGCCGGCACAACACATGAAAATGTAAAAACGCAAGCAAAAATTCATAAATCATTTTTCAGAGTCAATAGTCCACATGCCTTGTTGGATTCCATTCAGGATAATGGTGTTGTTTATCTATTGAGTTATTTCTTTGTGGATGCTGTTACTGGTTGGTATTCTTTTGCCTTTCGAATTTTAAAAGCGCCAGTTGGATTAATTGGTTCTGCATTTTATCAGGTTTTTTATCAGAAATTATCCAATGCAAAAAATGAAGGTGCAGATCTTCGTCCACTTGTGCGGAGTATGTATTTGCGAATGTTCCTTATTGGATTTCCGGGATTTCTTGTGCTTTTTCTTTTTACACCGGAATTATTTTCATTTATTTTCGGAGCGAAGTGGCATGAAGCAGGAGTCATTGCACGAATACTTATTCCATGGTTATTTTTGAATTTCATTGTCTCACCTGTTTCTTGCATCACTTTAGTTTGCAATCGACAACCACAAGCATTTCTATTCACCATTGGTGATTCTATGGTTCGTTTGGCCGCTTTAATCATTGGTGGTTTGCGCCATGATTATATTCTTTCATTTACCATAATTTCCGCTTTTTGTAGTTCGCTAATGATATTTGCACTTTGGTGGTATTATTCACTCGCTAAAAGAAACTCCAATATTCCAAATGGGATTCAGTAAATTTAAAAAGATCATTGGTGATATCGTAAAACTTCCGATTGTTTCGGTGGTGCTGGATCATTCTGAAGAAGGGCATCGCTTGTTTCGTGCCTTCACGCGCCTGCATCCCCGCTATTTGATTTTCCGTCAAAAAACAATTGGCGTTGCATTGATAAAGTTGAATGATTTTGAAAATTCCGAAGCGTATACGAAATCGGTAAACGGAAAAAATTCCGCCGCGTATTTTTCAAGAAAAGCCACTCGTGCAGGATATACTTTCAAATCCATCGATGCAAACGTATTGACGGATGCTATTTTTGAAATCAATAGTTCTGCAGGAAGTCGACAGGGTAGGGAGATGGATGATTCTTATAAAAAGAAGCTTGATTATCCGGTCAATGAGAATAATTTATACTTCGGTGTGTTTAAAGACAACTTGCTCGTTTCTTATTTGTGGGTGGTGAAATCCGGTGAACTGGCTGTGTTGAACAGATTACTTGGTCATGCTGATTATCTCAATGATGGCATCATGTATTTCATGGTAACTTCATATGTTGAAAATGAATTAGCACAAAATGGAAGAACCCGTTTTGTGATGTACGATACTTTTTTCGGTGCTGGTGATGGATTGAAAATGTTCAAGACACGATGTGGATTCAATCCGTATCGCGTAAAATGGAAACAAAGCTGATGGGAATTTTTAATCGTATATATTCCGATTATCTGATGCCATCGCGATTGGAGGAATACGAGCGTCTTTTAAAAACCGCTTTGGATAATGGTTATCGACATTTGACGCTTCCAGAATATTTTGATGAAACACTTGCGGGAACGGACACAAAAAAATGTTTTTTGCATCGTCATGATATTGATACCGATGTTCGAACTGCAAGAAAAATGTTTGAGATTGAAAAGAAACTTGGTGTGAAAACCAGTTATTATTTTCGCTTGAATACATTGGATTACGAATTGATGAAGGAAATTCATAACTATGGAAGTGAAGTCGGTTATCATTACGAAGAATTGGCGCAATACTGTAAGGATCATCACATCAATTCTGCAGCGGAAATAAAAAAGCATTACCAGGAAATAAAAAAAATATTCACAAGTAATTTTTTGAATATTCAAGAAAAATGTGGATTCAAAATAAACACAATTGCTTCACATGGTGATTTTGTCAATAGAAAATTGGGATTGACAAATTATGATTTCATCACAAAAACATTGATGGATGATTTGGAAATATCCTTCGAATGTTATGATGAACGTTTATTCAAAAACATGAACGTCATTCTTTCCGACACGCATTATCCAACTTATTACCGCCCTTCAAGTCCCTTTCAGGCGATTGAGGAAGGACATAAAGTCATATATTTATTGACACATCCACGCCATTGGAGAACAGCACCGATGGAAAATACTTCAGATAATTTCAAACGCCTTTGGGAAGGTTTTAAATTAAGATGAAATAAAATATGGGACTATTTGCAAAAATATGGAGACGAATGAAATTTGCGCAATGGCGTAACTTCAGTCCCGATGTTTATCCAATGAAAAAATCTCCAATGGATGGACACCGTTTGGTGAATACACGAATGAGTAATACGGTGGTGATTGGTTCACCGGAAAAATTGAATATTGCTGACAACGTTTTTGTTTGGCACCACTCGATTCTTGATTGCTCCTATGGAATTACAATCGAAGAAGGTTGTCAGATTGGTGCTTGGAATGGAATTTTCACGCATTCAAGTCATATTTCAATTCGGCTTTATGGAAAACATTACCAAGGTGCCGACATGAAAGGTTATGTGAAAGGAAGCGTTTTCATTGGTAAATATACTTTTGTCGGACCACATTCTGTCATCATGCCGGGAACAAAAATTGGAAAAGGCTCAATCATTTCCGCTTATAGCATGGTAAAAGGTGAGTTTCCTGAATTTTCCATCATTGCTGGAAATCCTGCGAAAGTTGTTGGTGATACACGCAAATTGGATGAACCTTATTTGCAAGCCAATCCTGAATTACGAACTTTTTATGAGGAGTGGACGAAGTTATGATAAATGAGAAAGTTCAAAATGGAATCAGCAATGCGCTTTTGGTTGCGCTTCTATTTTCATCTTTTCTTTTACCCTCTATTCAAATTTTCAGTGGATTTCCAAAAATTCATTTGACGGATATTTTACTTCCGTTATTTCTGATTGTTGTGTTGATGAATTTCCGATTGGAAATAGTGTCCGCTGCAAAAGGATTCCTTATTGCAAATTGCCTTCTTGCATTCATAGCTGTTATTTCATTGCTTATAAATCATCGGCTTTCAGTACTGCGAGATGATTTCGAAGTAATGAAGATGGCCAAATTTATTATCGTTTTTTTATTCGTGATGGTAACGGTGGCGAAAACAGATTACATGAAAATGCTCCGAGTAATTTTTGTGTTGGTCGTGATTTTTAATTTTATGCATTACATCAATTTCCTCGGATTCAATCAGATCGTCACAAAATATTATGGAAGCGATGTGCAAGTTGACACATTCGGACTTAACTCTCTCGGACAACCGGATACGAAAAGAATCATTGGAACAGTTGGCAATCCAAATAACAATGCTATTCTGTTTTTGTTTTTTGTAATCTTTTTCTTTCCTGAATTGAAATCAACATGGAAGGAAAGAATTTATTTTCTGGTTGCTGTTTTTGGTTTGTTGGCTTGCCAATCGCGTACAGGATTTATTGCTTTTGGAATTGTGTTCCTCTTTGGAAGTGTCATTAAAAAATACAATCTGAAAACTGCAGTGCTGTATCTGCTCAGTTTTGTTGGCATGTTTGTTTTATTAATGCTTATGGGAAATATTTATTTGAATTCCCTTGCAGGAAATATCATGAAACAGCATTCACTTCGTAGCCGATTGGAAACATGGAGTATGCTTTGGGAAATGATAAAACAAAAACCACTTTTGGGTTATTCACCTTTCAAGGATTATTTTGACAACAACCATATTTATTCTGAGAGTGAATATTTCTTGCATGCATGGCGTTATGGATTTTTAGGCTTAGGTGCATACTTGATGATCTTAGGCAGTGCTTTTTGCGCTTCCTTCAAAGAGCGTTTCACTAAATCAGGTTTTTTTCTTTCCTTATTTACGATTGTAATAATAGTTACAGCTCTTACAAATAATCCACTTAGCGACACATTGATTTATATGATGTATGCATTTTGTGCCGGACTGTTTTTCTCCGACAAGATGAAAGGAAGGAGGATCATGTCATGAAAAAATTGATGATCATCGGCTCCAATACCATTCATGTTTACAATTACATTGATTTGGTAAAAGAATATTTTGATGATATTCTTCTGATCACGAATGAAAAACGCGAAGGAACGGATGTAAAAACGATTGAGCTTGATTTTCACCTGAAAATATCTTCTCGTCTTAAAACTGTTGCTAAGATCAAAAAACTGATTAAGGAATATTCACCTTCTGTCATTCATGTGCATCAGGCGAATTCCTACGCGTATTATGCTTTAATCGCAGCAAGAAAAAGTTCAGTGCCAAAAATCCTTACTGCTTGGGGAAGTGATATTTTGGTGTCGCCACAAAAAAGTTTGCTGCTGAAAAAGATGGTGCAATTCAATTTGCGTCATGCTGATGCGTTTACTTCCGATTCAACATTCATGGCTGATGAAATGCGCAAACTTGTTCCGGAAAAAAAACTGGAAATTCTCATTGCGAATTTTGGAATTGAATTCCTTGATTTGAAATTGCCAAAGGAAAATATTATTTATTCAAACCGTCTTCACAAAAAGCTTTACCGAATCGACAAAGTGATTTCCGGTTTCAAAAAATTTCTTGATAATTCAAAAGATAAAACCTGGAAATTGATCATTGCTGCAACAGGCGAAGAAACGGATTCGCTAAAACCATTGGTGGAGCAATTGGGATTAAATGAGCAGGTTCAATTTGCAGGATGGGTGAACAAGGAAAAGAATGCGGAATATTATTCCAAGGCGAAAATATTTGTTTCCATTCCTGAAAGTGATGCAACTGCAATTAGTTTGTTGGAAGCAATGGCATTCGGTTGCATTCCTGTTTTGTCCGATCTTCCCGCCAATCGAGAATGGATAGAAGATGGGAAGAATGGAATCATTGTTAATTCCTTGGACGAAAACTTTTTTGAGCGTGCATTAAAATTGAATCTTGCTGAAGTAGCTTCGTCCAATAGGAAAATCATCGAGGAAAAAGGAACAAAGGAAGCGAACAGGAAAAAGTTCATGCAGTTATACGATAAACTCTTACAGAAAAAATAATGAAGGTCTGTCATCTTACTTCTGTGCATGGTACTTTTGATACGCGCATTTTCCTGAAGGAATGCAGATCATTGGCTGCTGCAGGATTTGAGATGAGCCTGGTTTCCAACCACAATAAGGATGAAGTTATAGATGGAGTTCACCTTATTCCCGTTAAGCGAAGAAGTAAGGGTCGTTTTTCAAGAATGTTTTTTTACACTTGGAGAATATTTTTCGCTGCATTAAAAACTCATTCAAAAATTTATCATTTCCATGACCCTGAATTGTTTTTTGTAGGAATTTGTCTTCGATTACTTGGGAAAAAAGTGATTTTTGATGTGCATGAAAATGTTGCAGGACAAATCAAGAATAAGAATTGGCTTCCGCTTCGAAATATTTTCGCCTTTTGTTACAAGTTAATCGATTGGCTCTCTGCCAAGTTTTTTTATTTGGTTCTCGCTGAGAATTCTTATTTGGAAATCTATTCCAAGATCAGCAAAAGAAATATTGTAATTCTGAATATGCCCGACATTGAATTTCTGAAACCCTATATAAAAACCGACAGGAAGATTGAAAATAGAATTGATTTGTTCTATGTTGGAGGCGTTTCATTTGAAAGAGGAATTGATGTTATTATTAATGCGCTTGCAATTCTGAAAAATCATAACGCAAAAGTACACTTCCACTGTATTGGGCCGCTTTATGATAATGTGAAGGCGAGAATTGAGGCTTTGGAAAATTATGATGCGGTAAAAGGAAATATTACATTTTATGGAAAAATGAAACTTGACGAGGCTTACAAAATGTCACTTCAATGTCATGTTGGATTATCAATTCTGAAACCAATTGAAAATTACAAGAAATCCTATTCAACCAAAGTATTTGAGTACATGGCAGTAGGTTTGCCTGTTATTACTTCTGACTTTGATTTGTATAGGAATATTGTTGATGCGAATCATTGTGGTTTTTGCATTGATCCCGAAAATGCGGAAAAATTGGCTGCTGTAATTTTGGAATTTATGAAGTGTCCTGGAATAATTGATGAAATGGGAAAACGTGGAATTTTGGCTGCTGAAAAATATTATAATTGGAGTGCAGAAGCAAAAAAGTTAGTTGAATTTTATAAGCAATTGAAGTGAGCACAAAAACAATCTGGATAATCAATCAATATGCAGGATCTCCCAATCATGGAATGGAGTTCAGGCATTATTAT